>CAYITC010000046.1:0-4366 GCA_964366245.1 uncultured Candidatus Saccharibacteria bacterium | reverse complement strand
AGACACCCCCGGCCATATAGATTTCTCATATGAAGTCTCGCGGTCCTTAAAAGCCGTTGAAGGCTCGGTTCTCTTGGTAGACGCGACGCAGGGAGTGCAGGCTCAAACCCTAACGACGCTCAACATGGCGCGCGAAGCCGGGCTTAAGATCATACCGACCGTGAGCAAGATCGACTCGCCGCTTGCTCGGACCGAAGAAGTGGTTCACGAGGTCTGCCAGCTTCTAGAGTGCGATCCCGGCGAAGTCCTAAAGGTTTCCGGCAAGACCGGCGAAGGCGTCGAGAATCTCCTAGCCGAGGTCGTTAAGCGCATCCCGCCTCCGTCGGCGCCAGATCAGACGGATCGACTTCGCGCGCTCATATTCGACTTCCAATACTCCAACCACGCAGGCGTCATAGTCTACATCCGCGTCATGAACGGTTGCGCTAAGCGCCATGACAAGATCGAGTTCAAGATAGGCAAGAAAGCGTTCGAGGCCATAGAAGTCGGCGTATTCAAGCCGGACAACACTCCCGTAGAATCCCTCTGCGCCGGCGAGATAGGCTACATCGTGACCGGAATAAAAGAGCCGGGAGTGGCTTCTGTTGGAGATACTGTATCAGATCCGAAGGACACTCTCCCGGCTTTGCCGGGTTATATGAGCCCTCACCCGGTCGTCTGGGCGTCCATATATCCGGAATCACAAGATGACCTTGCTCTCCTGCGCCAAGCCCTCGGCCGCCTTCGCTTGTCTGACTCCTCTTTTACGTACGAAGAAGAGGCATCCGGAACGCTGGGCAGAGGATTCCGTTGCGGATTCCTCGGCATGCTTCACATGGAGATCGTGACCGAGCGCTTGCGCCGCGAATTCGATCTCCAACTCGTGGTGACCCAGCCGACGATCACCTATACAGTCGAAACAAAGGACGGCAAGAAAACCGTCATATATTCGCCGTCGCTCTTTCCGGAGGACAACGAGATCGTGAGCGTGTCGGAACCCATAGTCACCATGAAGATCATTACGCCGCCCAAATATTTGAGCGGTCTCATGAAATCCCTCTATGACCATGAGGCAGAGGTAGTGGCTACCGAGAATTTCGGCGATTCAAGGTCCATGCTCACCATGCGTATGCCGTTGCGCGAGCTCATGCGTAACTTCTTCGATGAGATAAAGAGCATATCTTCGGGTTATGCGTCCATATCCTATGACATAACCGAGAATAAGCCTGCCGACGTGGTACGCCTGGATATCCTTGTTGCCGATGAACCAATAGCCGCCTTTGCGCGCGTTGTATCCCGACGCCGCGTAGAGGAGGAAGCCAAGTCTATGGTGACCAAGCTCCATGAGATCCTGCCGCGCGAGCTTTTCACTTTCAAAGTCCAAGCCAAGGCTTTTGGCAGGATCATCTCCTCGGAGACCGTGTCAGGCAAGAAGAAGGATGCCGCCGCCACGCTCTCCGGCGGCGATATCACCCGCAAGATGAAGCTCCGCGAGAAGCAAAAAGAAGGCCGCAAACGGCTCAAGGCCCACGGCAAAGTCAGTATACCCCAAGAGGTCTTCGTCAAGATGATGAGAGCTGAATAAGCCGAGCTCCTTTATACGTTCCAAACGGGGAAGTACATGAGTATCATGCTCACGATGACCAAGACACCCACTACTATCATGCCGATGCCTGTCGCCTTGCGGGTTTTTTCATGAAATAACATAGCGATTATAGTATACTGATTCTCATGATGAGCCGCAACCGTTCTCGCCCGAGCGCCATATTATCTTCGCCGTTCACTCTGATCCTAGCTCTCGTCGCCCTTGTTTTTTTGGTTCGCGCGGCGGCGAAGATCTACTCCAAGACGGCGGACAGCTTTGTCCGGCTCGATGAAGCCAGGGCTAACCTAGCCAAAATGGAGGCCAAGCGGATTGATCTAATGGATCAGATCCAAAATCTTTCTACTCCGGAAGGCATCGAGGCCTCGATCCGTGAAAAATATCACGCAGTCGAGCCGGGGGAATCCGTAGCGGTGATCATTAACAGGGATGTCGCCACTGGCACGCCAGGAGGGGATCTTAATGCGGCGGCAGGCGTACAGGCAGTGACTTGGTGGCAGAGAATATTGCGGGCGACAGGTCTATGAAACATGTCATAGGCAGGATTTTGCAATGCGAGATTAGTTTAGTGGCAGAATGAGTGCTTCCCAAGCATTAGGCGCGGGTTCGATTCCCGCATCTCGCACAAAATTATTTCGCTCTCGGCAGTGTAAAGCTGAAAGTCGAGCCCTTGTTCTCGCCCTCGGATTCAATGATGAGCTTGCCGTGATGCCGCGCCACGATCCCGCGCGAGATATAGAGCCCGATGCCCATACCCTCGGTGTCGGGCGCGCGAGCCCGTTCGCCGCGGTAGAGCTTGGTGGATATGAGCGACAGCTCGTGTTTCGGTATGCCTATGCCATTATCCGCGACCGAGCAGACTGCCTCATTGCCCGCGGATGAGACTTTCACGGTGATGACCCCGTCTTCGGCCGTATAGTTGATGGCGTTCTCCATAAAGGTCTGTAGGACGAACTTGAGCCTGGAAGCGTCGAAGAGAGCGTACACATCAGGGGCGATCTTCTTCACGACGCGTATCTTTTTGATATTGGCATGGTTCGATAGGCCGCGGACGATTTCTTCGGTGAAAGCCGATAAGCTGGCCCCTTCCAGGCGGTATTTGTAGATGTCGTCATTTGGCTCGGAGGCGTTGGCCAGAAGATCGGTCAGCTCCACCAGTTTCGAGTTCGCGTTTTCGATGTAGCCGAGCTGTTCGGAGCGGTCGGCTTCGGAAGATGGACTCTTAAGATTTTCCGTCGCCCATTTTATGTGGGTCAGAGGCGTGCGGAACTTGTGGGTGACCGTGGTTATGAATTCGGATTTCAGGATCTCGCTTTCACGCAGCTGTTGCCACATGAGGATGCCGATGCCGACTATCACCATCGAGAGCATGAGCGGCATGGCCCATATCGGAAAACTCGGGTACATCAAACCCAGCCACTGATTGAACAGATCGAAGAATCCGATCAGAATGCCGACACCGATGACCGTTCCGGCATACAGGAAGGCCTTTTTCGCCACCACCCGGATATCCAGGAGCTCGTATCGGACTATCGCGTAGACGAAAGGTATGGCAAAGAAGATCGGGAAGAGCATCCCCCATATGGGATCGATCTGGATGTCGTATGTGAGAAGGGTAGGGATAAAGGCAAAGCCCCAGCCCAGAAGGAATGACATGGTGAAATAGAGATAGCGCTTCCTCTGCATCTTGTCGGCGCTCTTCGCGGTCGCTCTTGCGAGTTCGTATATGAACAGAGCCGGGATGAGTATCTTGAAGATCAGATTGAAGGCCCAGTGCAGGGTTCCCGGAGTATAATAGTTCGGAAAATACATTTTAGACGTCGACAGGCCTATGAATGTTTCGGGGAATATGATGAATGTGAGTCCAAAAATGAGAGCGACGGCATAGAAGAACACGATAAGGCCTCGCCTCGACTCCTCCTTGTCTATGATGGCCATGACGCAATGGAAATTCAAGGCGGATATCAAGACGATGCTTATATTCCACATCAAAATGTCATGGGAAAGGCCTGGATCGCCGACGCTTACGCCTATGACGTTCGTGATCAGGGCTATGATCGCTCCTAAAAAAATCAGTCCCAGGGTCACATTGACGGTCTTCCTGTAATCCTTGCGCAACACAAAAACCCCCAGCACCATTATCACGACTGCCGAGAATATCCCCAGGATATCGTGGAGGATGAGACGCATCTATTTCAAGCCGAGACTGGAACGGATCTTCGACTCATCGAATCCCACTACGATCGTTCCGTCTATGTCTATGACCGGCACTCCCATCTGACCGGTCTTGTCTATCATCTCCTTGCGCTTTTCCAGGTCCGTCGCCACGTTGAAGTCCTTATATTCGAACCCGCTGGCCTTGAAAAAGCTTTTGGCCATATTGCAATACACGCAGGTTGGGGTGGAATAGACGATGATATTTTTCATGTGGATATGATAGCATATGTCATATAACAGTTTCCAGTCCATGGATTATCTTCACTTTTTCTCCTCATTCACCGACACCCTGGCCACGTTCGCCGCGGGGGGCGGCTATGTAGCCCTTTTTATCATCCTCCTTCTGGAAGGCCTGCCGCTCATAGGGGTGGCCATTCCCGGCCATATGGCGGTGATATCGGCGGGCTTCTTGGTTTCCACCGGTACCCTGAATTTTTTCTGGGTCTTAGTGATCGCGCTCTTGGGTGCCGCTCTGGGGGATTACGTCAGTTTTATTCTGGGCAGAAAATATGGCTGGCCTTTGATCGAGCGGCTACGCCCGTTCTTTTTCATTTCCGAATCCGTCAT
>CAYITC010000045.1:4167-4410 GCA_964366245.1 uncultured Candidatus Saccharibacteria bacterium | reverse complement strand
GATGATCTGCGGGAACAGAAGAATGGAGAGGGCGAATATGATCGGGATGACTCCGGACTGGTTGAGGCGGAGCGGCAGGTACGACGAAGCGCCGCCGTAGACCTTATTGCCGCGGACTTGCTTTGCGTACGTCACGGGGACCGAACGCTCGGCTTCAGTCACGTAAACAACCCCGGCCGGCCCCCCGATGGGGACCGCCCCCACCCATAATTTAAAAAGCACAATATGGCGTGCGCCCCGCGA
>CAYITC010000045.1:0-4157 GCA_964366245.1 uncultured Candidatus Saccharibacteria bacterium | reverse complement strand
GTCACTGTAGTTAAGAGGTGTGCTCTCCCTATCTGCTTCTGTCACTAAAAAAACCCGGGCCGGCGCCTGGAGGGCGACGGCCAGAACCATTATGTAAAAAGGCAGATTCTGCATTCCTCCCGCTATCAGTTTCTCATAATTCTGGATGACGCTCATGGGCAGGCTCGAGACGATGCCGGCAAATATGATGAGGGATACGCCGTTGCCGATCCCGTATTCCGAAATAAGCTCGCCGATCCACATGAGGAGAAGCGAGCCGCCGGTCACTATGATGACGTTCAGTATAAAAGCGAACGTGTCGAGGTTAGGAAGAACGTTCTGCGACTGGAATAGGATTATGAAACCGATCGCCTGCAGGACCGCCAACGGAACCGACAGCAGACGTGAATATTGGGACAGCTTGGCGCGGCCGGCCTCGCCTTCTTCATGCATGAGGTTCTTGAGCTTCGGCACGACCATGGTAAGGACCTGGAGTATGATCGAGGCCGTGATGAACGGCCCGACGCCCAGCATCACGATGGAGAGGTTCGAAAGCCCGCCGCCCGAGAAGATATTCAGGAAGCCGAAGAATTGGCTGGAATTCAACAGCGTCGCCAGAGTAGCCGGATTCACGCTCGGGATCGGAATGGCCGCCAAAACGCGGAAAAGCACCAGCATGCCGATCGTAAAGCCGATCCGGCGTCGGAGCACCGGGTCTTTGAAAGCTAACGTGATCTTTTCGAAGAAGTTTTGCATTTATAGGGTTTATATTAACACGGTCCCGCCGGCTTTTTCGACGGCCTTCCGCGCTGATCCTGAAATATCGACGCCGGAGACTTTCAGGGCTTTGGTGATCTCCCCTTCTCCGAGGATCTTCACGCGCGGGACCTTGCCTGACCATGTCGCGATAACGTCATTTTCAATGAGCGTTTTCAGATTCACGGCATCGCCGCTGTTGAAAGCCTCTTCAAGAGCGCGGAGATTCACGACTTCCGGCTTTTGGACATTGGTCACGACCGTCTTGTTCGAGTTCTTGCCGCGGCCGCGGAGCTTCGGCAGTTTCTTGATGATGTCCCGCCACTCCGGGCGGCGCTTGTTGCCGGCGCGGGCCGTCTGGCCCTTGCCGCCGCGGCCGGAGGTCTTGCCGCGCTTGCCGCCGCGGGCGACTTGCATGCGCTTCCTGTTCGGATGGGTCCTTTTCAGTGAATTGGTTTGCATATTATTTTTTCGGCTCCCGCGGCGGCTTCGGGGTCTTTATGAGCTTCTCTAGGGCCGCGATCGTGACGCGGGCGTTGTTCAGGCGGTTCTTGCTGCCGGAAAGGATCTTGGCAGAAATATCCTTAATGCCGGCGAGTTCGATGACGGCGCGGGCCGAGCTGCCGGCCACGACACCGCTACCTCGGGCCGGAAAGAGCTTGATGCGGGCGCTACCGAGCTTGGCTTCGACCGCGTGAGGGATGGTCATGGAAACTGAAAGGGGGACCCGGATGAGATGCTTCTTGGCTTCGCGTGTCGCTTTCTCGACCGCTCCGGCTGTATCTCCGCCCTTGCCGAGACCGACGCCGACGCGGCCCTTCCTGTCTCCGGCGACGACGGCAACGCTGAAGTTCATGCGGCGTCCGCCCGCGGTAACGCGGGTCACGCGCCTTATATCTATGATCCTGGAATCGAATTCCGGCTTGACGCGTTCGCGGCTCTCGCCGCCGCGGCCGCCCCCCCGGCCACCTCCTCCGCGAGGACCGCCGGCCCCCGGCGCTCCGCCGCCGCGGCCACCGCGACGGGTCGAATCGCGCATGCGCTTGCCTGGAGTGATCTTGCCCCCAGGACGATTTGAGGAATCGCCGGTCGGAGCCGTAACAGGCGAAGCGGCGGCTTCGACGGTTGAAACGGCTTCGGAAGCAACGGCGGCCTCCGGCACAGCTATGACGTCTTCAGCGACAATGGCTTCAACAGGCATGCCCGCCGCCGGCACTTTCAGATCAGCCGCAACCGCATCTGTTTCGTTATTCTGTTTTATTTCTTTGGCTGACATATTCGCGTATTAAAATTCCAATCCTCCTTCGCGCGCGGCATCGGCTACGACCTTTATCTTGCCTATATACAAATATCCGCTCCGGTCGAACACAACCTTGGCTATCTTAGCCGCTTTGGCCTTCTTGGCAATCTCGACACCGACGGCCTTGGCGCGCTCGACCGGTGTCTTCGCGCCGCTGACCTTGCGCGAATCAGTCGACACAAGCGTGTGGCCTTTCGTATCATCGATGATCTGTGCGTAGAGATATTTATGCGACTTGAAGACGGCCAGACGCGGGCGCTCCGCCGTGCCGCTTATTTTGGCGCGGATGTGGGCCTTTCTGCGGCTGAATATTTCTGCTTGTTTTTGAATGGTTTTCATGTGCTTATTTCTCGGCCTATCTCACATTACGCCGTCTTCTTGCCCTGCTTCCTGCGGATGACCTCGTCGAAATATCTGACGCCCTTCCCTAGGTACGGTTCGGGTTTCTTCTTTGAACGGATGTCCGCGGCAAACTGGCCGACCTTTTCGGTATCGATCCCTGAAATGGTGATGACGTTCTTCTCGCTTTTGACCGTGAGGCCTTCCGGGATCGGCATATTGACCGGGTGCGAGAAGCCGAGGGTCATAGCCAAGTCCTTGCCTTTGACGTCGGCCTTGAAACCGATGCCTTCGACGATGAGCTTCTTCTCGTATGCTTTATTGACGCCAGCAACCATATTCTTCAAGTGCGAAGCGTATGTGCCGATCATCGCACGCGTAGCGATTGAGCTACTGGCCGGCGTGAGAGTTACCGTCCCGTCAGCTATGGCGACTTTGACCATCGGGCGGAAATTCTTGGTGAGCGTACCCAACGGCCCCTTCACGGTAATGATCCCTTCAGAGAATGAGACTTCGGTCTTCGGGGGTATCGTTATGGGTTTTTTCGCTAAGCGTGACATGATGGTTTATTAGGCGCGCGTTACCAGATCTTAAAGAGGACCTCGCCGCCGACCTTTATTCTCTTGGCTTCGATATCCGTGAGCACGCCTTTCGGGGTCGAGTAGAAGGTATTGCCGAAGCCGCTACGATAGGTGCGTATATCGACAGCCTTCTGATAGACCCTGCGGGAAGATTTGGAAATGCGCTCTACTCCATGGATGCGGGGTCCGCTACCGGCGGCATACAGCATACTTATCTCCAGGGTGCGATCGAGATCTTTGCCTTTCTTCTCGACGCTTTCGACATAGCCGGCCTTCTTCAAGGCGTGCGCGACGTTGTCGACGAACTTCGAGTAAGGGACGGAAACGACCGTCTTCTTGGCGTCGGAGCCATTCTTGAGGCGGATTATGAGATCTGAAATCGGGTCGGTGACCATGTTTGTATGTGAAAATCTTTGACGCTTACCAGGATGACTTCTTGATGCCGGGGATCATGCCCTCGTTGGCGAACTCGCGGAAGCAGATGCGGCAGAGATCGAAATCGCGCATATAGCCGCGCTTCCTGCCACAGCGGAAACAGCGCCGAACTACGCGCGAAGCGAATTTCGGCTTTCTTTTCGACCTGACTACGACTGATGTTTTGGCCATATAAAATGGGATTGGTTAGCCTGTCGCGCCGTGGCCGTGTGCCTGGGCGGGATGTCGCTTCCAATCGCTATTTCCTCGAAGAACCGCTCTGGTTTGAGGTGTGGTTAGACTAGCAGATGGCTTAACGACGGTCAAGCAAAAGTCTCCTCCTTTACGATCTCCTTTGTCTTTCTTCGTATTCTTGTGGTGGTTTTTTATTTCTTTTTCGCGCCTTCCTCTTCCCTCTTGAGCGGCAATCCTAGATGCTCGAGAAATGCGAGCGTAGCCTTCTTGTCGCTCGAAGTAGTGACGATGGTAACAGCCAGTCCGAAGACGTCCTTGAGGTCCTCGTCTGAAGTCTCGGGAAAAATAGTGTGCTCCTTGATGCCGATCGTATAATTGCCCATGGCGTCGACGGAAGCGCGGGAGAGTCCGCGGAAGTCCTTGGTGCGAGGCAAGGCGATGTGTATCAGGCGGTCCAGGAATTCATTCATGCGCTTGCCGCGCAGAGTTACCTGATAGCCGATCGGGTCGCCTTCGCGGGTCTTAAAAGTGGCGATGGCTTTCTTCGTGACGCGGACGGCCGGCTTCTGGCCGGTGATCTTGGCCAGGCGGTC
>CAYITC010000044.1:0-4459 GCA_964366245.1 uncultured Candidatus Saccharibacteria bacterium | reverse complement strand
GGACTTCTTTGGTTTTCAAGGCGACAAGACAGGCAAGGATTATCGCCGCGAGGGTGAGAACCCCGATGACGAGCGTCTTAACGGATTCCAGGGCAAAATATTGCGATGGCCAGAAGGCCAGTGGTGCCAGGATCGCACCGGACAGAAATAAGTAAAAAACGGCTGACTCAAGGCGCGAGGAACGGTTTATTTCTGGAGGCATATGGGTATTTGCTTTGATTTATTATAATGTATAGATGATTATAGCAGGCTCCCGTACGAGAACAAGCGCTCCTTTGGGGAGCGCTTGTTCATAACGTCGCGTATAAGCCGAATTCTGTTCCCCGGAATTTCTTGCGAAATTTCGGGATGACAACCATTTATCTTGGCCAGATGTTGCCATTTGGCTCGAGCGACTCAAACCATTCATAATCCTTGCGGTTTACAAATGGAGTACGGTCTTGCACCGAAGTAAGGATTTTGCCGTTTCACTCCGCGTTGCCGCGGACTCGTCTCTGTTCGCACCTCTAGGTTTACCCCGGCGGGCGTTACCCGCTACTTGCTGTCCCGCCTTGCGGCGAGGCCGGTGTTCGGACTTTCCTCACGCCGTCCTTTCGAGAGCCGATCTGTCAGTTCCCCGAAGGGCGGCGCGCGGTTGTCTTTGCGACTGATCAAATGGTACTACATCTGAATATTCTTGACAAGAGTCGTAGTTTGACGGTCTTATTAAAATGAATAAAATGATAGTTACTCTGCTTCGGGTTTCTTATGCTCCTTTTTCCCGTGCGCGTGAGTATCCACCTCGTAGCTCGTATTCTGTGCCTCGAAAAAATTAACGAGCTGGTACACGTCGGTGGCGGTCGACATCCATTTTGCCGGGTTCGTGGCGTTGTAGAATTTCGGGAAGCCGAGCTCCTCGAGCCGGCGATCAGCCACATATTTGACGTATTGGTTCACGTAATCGGCATTCAGACCGAGGATACCGGTCGGAAACAGGTCTTTATTGTATTCGACTTCCCTGTTGACGCCTTCGACGACGATATCTCTGATGTCATCGGCAAAATCCGGCGTCAGAAGATCGGCATTCTCCTCGAGGATATTCTGTATGAGATTCATGCCGAATTGGAGATGCAAAGACTCGTCGCGGATGACCCAGTCGATCATCGAGCCGAAATTGCGGAGCTGTTTCCTCTGGCGGAAAGACAGAGCGACCATGAATCCGGAATAGAACCATATGCCCTCCATGACGATGTTGGTGGCGACGAGATTCCGGATGAAGTCTTTCTTGCCTTCCACCGTGGTAACGTCGAGACTGATCTCCGTCATACGCTTCAGATACTTGTTGATATAGTCCTCCTTAGTTTTCATCGAAGGAACGTTCAAATGGTGGCTGAAGACTTTTTCGCGGTCGAAAGGAAAAGTCTGGAGCACATATTCGAAGGCGACGCAGTGATTGGCCTCTTCCCACATCTGCTTGGCGAGATAGAGATGGCATTCCGGCGATTTGATATATGGATAGACGCCGAGAGCAAGAGAGCGATTCACGATCAGCTCGGCCGGATTGAAGAACGACATCAGGAACTCAACGGCATGACGCTCGTCCTCGGTCATGCGCGCCCAGTCGTCCAAGTCCTCCTTGAGGGTTATCTCGTGCGGGAACCAGGTGTTCCTGACGGCCTGCATGTAGAGGTCGTAAGCCCACTTATATTTCATGGGATGAAGATTCGTGTCTTCTGGAGAGGGTTTTCCTATGAGCATAACGCTATGATGCCTTATCTGTTGATTATTCGCAAGCGATGCAGGTGTTCTGCGTGCTGGGATCTACTGGGTCAGAACCAAACGCGGACGGCGGCTTGGGGCTGGCGTTGGGATGATCTTCCAATTTTTTTATCATCTCTGCTACTTCGACTTTCTCGCGCGACATGACGGCTATGTCCTGACTGGAAAGAGGCGTGGGTATGGCCTCCGGAGCCGGCGCCACAACGCCTTCGTCCTCTTTCCTGGCCGAGGCTACCGAAGCAAAGCCCTTCTTACCCATCTTTTCGGCCTTATTGACCTTGGTCGTTGACTGCTCGGCGGTATGGCGCGGCTGCATATGCAGATAATAGGTAGATTTTAGGCCTTTTTTCCAGGCAGTCGTATATACGCCCATAGTCTCATCTATGTCGCGGGTAGCAAGGTAAATGTTCCTGGACAAGGCCTGGTCAACCCACTTCTGCGCGCGGGCCGCCACCTCTATGTACGCGTACGGAGAGGTGGTGAACGAAGTCTTGTATATTTCCTTCAGATAAGAAGGGATGCCAGGGATCGAAGATATGTCTCCCTGGTTCTCGATGATCGAGCCTTTGACCTTTTCCCATATGCCCATGTTCTTCAGATCCTTCACCAGGTTGTGGTTGAGGTCCATGTATTTGCCGGAGATCTTGGTCCTGGAAAAGACTTGGGCGAAGCGGGCGTCTATGCCCGGCGTGGTGCCGACCATGAGACCGATGTTCGCGTTGGGAGCGACTGCCATGAGCGTGGCGTTGCGCATGCCCTTTTTTACCTTGGCGCGGAGGATATCCCAATTGAGCCCTTTGTGCTTCGATGTCGCGTCGACCGTGACCGGCATGCCGCGTGATTCGGAAACTTTTTTCAAGCTGTCGATCGGGACCAGGCCTTTCGACCATTCCGATCCCTTGAAATTCTTGTAGGAGCCGCGTTCGGCGGCAAGATTGGCGCTCTCGTCTATGGCCATGTAGCTGATGAATTCGAATATGCGGTCGGCGAAGTCCCAGGCATGCTCGCTGTCATAAGGCATACCGAGACGTTCGATGGTGTCGGCGAAGCCCATGACTCCCAGACCGATGGCGCGGTTCTCGCTGTCGGATTTGGTAGCTTCCGGAATGGGCAGGATGTTTATGTCGATGAGATTGTCGAGCTGGCGCACGCCCAAGCGCACGCTTTCTTCCAACTTCCTCCAATCGACTTCCTTATTATTGACGTGGGCCGGAAGATTCAAGGAGGCCAGATTGCAGACGGCGACGTTCTGCCTGTCCTGCGGAAGACAGATCTCCGTGCAGAGGTTGGACATGTGGATGGTACCGGTATTGTTGTTGAGGGCGCGATTGTTGATCGTGTCCTTCCAGATGAGCCACGGATGCGCGGTTGACTGTAAGGAAGTCAGTATCTGCCTATACTGCTCGGCCGCCGGGACTTTCTTGAAGATGCGCATCTGGCCTTTTTCGGCTTTTTCTATGTATTCGCGATAGCGCTTGCTGAATTCCTGGCCATAAAGCTCGTTCAAATCCCTAGTCTCGGCCGGATCGAACATATACCAATCCTGTCCGGCCTCGACGCGGTTCATGAATTCGTCGGAAATAAAGGCCGCCGTGTTAGCGGTGCGCATGCGCATATAGTCGTCGCCGGCATTATGCTTCCAATCCAAGAATTCCGGGAAGTCGATATGCCAGTTCTCCATGTAAAAAGTGAGCGCGCCCTTCTTCTTGCCGCCGCGCATGACGGCGCGTATGGCGGTATCGACGATCTTGGCGAATGGAGTCGGGCCGCTCGAGACTCCCCCGAAGTTCGACTTCAAAGGAGAGCCTGTGGCGCGGAGCTTGGTGATGGAGAGGCCGCAGCCGCCGGAGCCCTTCGATAAGAGGAGGACGTCAGAGATGGTCTTGGCTATATGCTCCATGTCGTCGTGCATCTCGAAGAGATAGCAGTTCGACAATGCCGGGCGAGTGGTGCCGGCGCCGAGATTGGTCGAGCCGCCGGCGATGTATTCGTGCCGCGACATCTTCTTGTAGAATCTCTTTGCGGCCGCGGTCGGGTCCTTCTCATTATAAGAAAGTCCCATGGACACGCGCATGTAAAAATACTGCGGCGTTTCGAGCGGGCGCTGATGCTCGTCTTTCATGAAATAGCGGTTGATGGTGCCGTCGAGACCGGCGTAACCGAAAAGCTCGTCCCGCTCAATATCAAGAGCCTCGGCCAGGGCCTGAAGATCGTATTTGGAAAGGAGGTCTGGATGAAGACGTTTGTTCTTGACCCCTTCTTCCACATATCTTATGAATCCATCGCGATGTTTTTCATTCAAGTCGTCCCTATTATCCTTGTCGAACTCGCCTATGACCTTTCTGTATATGGTCTTCAGGAGCAGGCGGGTCGCCACCTTGTCGAAGTCGATGTCTTCCTTGATATTCTGAACAGCGGTATTGATGGTCGCCTGGTCTATCTCATCAGTGGTGATGCCGTAATAGAGCATGAGCCGTGTTTCCGTTGCGATCTGGGTGACCATGGCGATCGGATCCGACAATCCAGCGCAGGCGCGCTCGATGGAACGGTTGACGCGATCCGCATTATGCGGTTCCCGGCTGCCGTCGGCCTTGGTTACGAATATGTTCGTCGAAGTCATGTGTAAAATCTTTTGGTATCATCATTTTACACTAAAAAATAAAAACGTGTGTGGAAAAACAGACCGAAAGATAGTTAGAAC
>CAYITC010000043.1:0-4520 GCA_964366245.1 uncultured Candidatus Saccharibacteria bacterium | reverse complement strand
CCTCCACGACGCTCTTCCGATCTGTAAAAATGTCGGCGACAAGATAAGCAACGCCGACAAGCGCGGCATATCGATGATCATCGTGATCGGCGATGACGAGATGAAGACCGGCAAGCTCAAAATAAAAGAGCTCTCGACGGGCGAGGAATCTCCGTTATAAAATAGCCGCCAAGATACGCTCATGCGCATAATCACTTTAGACCTGGAGACCCGGAACTTCTTCCAGGATACCGGCTCGAATGAGCCGGCCTCGCTCGACATATCCGTCGTCTGCATCCACGATTCGCTGACTGACTCCTACGCTAGCTTCATCGAATCCGACCTCAAGGGATTGTGGCCGATACTTGAATCGGCCGGCGGCATCGTCACATGGAACGGCGAACATTTCGATATTCCAATCCTTAACAAGTACTATTCCGGCGATCTCACCAAGATAAAGAGCATAGATCTCATGAAAGAAGTCCAGACCATGCTTGGACGGCGCCTGAAGCTCGATTCCGTCGCCGCGGCCACCCTCGGCACATCAAAATCCGGAAACGGCATGGAAGCCGTCGAGTGGTGGCGCAAAGGCGAGATCGACAAGCTCATCGCCTATTGCACGGACGATGTGCGGATCACAAAGGAGCTCTACGAATACGCCCTGAAGAATGGTCATCTAAGATACAAGGATGCCGGCAGTATCAAGAAAATCGCTTTGAATACAATGCCCTGGCGAACTCCGCTGGAAAACGCCATGACATTCACGCTACCTTTTTAAAAGGTATAATACATTCATGCCTAGAAAGACCTCCGGGGCTCTAAGCCTGGCTAGCGCCGTTATCATCGCCGGCACGCTCATTGCCGTCGCCCTGATCTGGATAAACAGGCCCTCGGATAGAAGCCAGACGCCAAATGATCAGGGTAACACCGCTTCACAGTCAGCTGTGGCCGGTTTCGCCGAAGTGACAGTCGCCGACCATATACTCGGCAACCCTAACGCGCCGATAAAACTAATCGAGTATTCCGACCTCTCCTGTCCATACTGTAAATTGTTTAATCCGACTTTGACGCAAATCATGGACATGTACGGTCCCACTGGTAAGGTAGCTTGGGTATATCGTCATTTTCCTTTGTTCAAACCGGTAAACGGAGAAATCCCCCACCCGAATTCGCTCATGCAGTCCGAAGCGCTTGAATGCGCCGCTCAACTAGGAGGAAATAAAGCTTTCTTTGATTTCGAGAAGAAATGGTTCGACGCTTTCCCGACAGACGGGGCGAACCGTAATGCTGTCCTGGATCGTCAAGTGATTGACGGTATCGCCCGGGAGATCGGCATAGACCCGGTTTCATTCAATGATTGCATGTCGACTGGCCGTTTCAAGGGCAAAATAGACAAGGCCTACGAGGACGGGCTCCGCGCGGGCATAAGCGGCACGCCATTCACAGTCGTCATCACGCCGTCCGGCAATAAGATCCCGCTGATCGGCATCCAGACCTACTCGACTTTGAAGGCGACGATAGATACGCTCATCACGACCATTGCTTCAACCACAGATATCCAAAACTGACTTCCTGTTGTACTTGGAATGCCCCAAGAATGCCTGGCTCAAGAAGCATAAGCCGGATGTCTTTTACATCAACGAATTGACCGAATTTGAAAAGGCGATCATAGAGACCGGCAATGAAGTGGAGCTTGCCGCGCGGAAATTATTTCCCACGGGCGCGCTCATCGCCGGCCGTGACGAGCAAGCCAGGCGACAGACCGCTGAATTGATCGGGGCGCGCGAACAAACTATGTTTCAGCCGGTCTTTTTGAAAGACGGCTTTCTGGCGGCTATAGACGTCCTGCAATACGACAAGAAGATCGATTCTTATTCTATAATAGAAATAAAGGCTTCCAATGAGATCAAAACTGACTGGCATCCTCAAGACTTAGCCTTCCAAGTAAGCTTGCTTAGAAGATGTGGCATTGTGGTTTCCAAAGCTTGCATCATGCATCTGAATCCGGATTATGTCCGTTCCGGAGAGCTTGAACTCACAAAAGCTTTCGTGATCGAAGATGTAACTGGGCTCGTGGAGACGATACTACCGGAGATCGAGGGGCAAATGGCGCACGCCAAGGTTTATCTGTCACAAACCGCCGAAAAACCCGGCTGTGACTGCCTATACAAAAGCCGTTCGAACCACTGCGCCACTTTCAGCTATTCGAATCCGAACGTGCCTGAATACGGCGTTCATGACATCTCCCGCATCAGCAAGAAGAAGCTGGTGGATCTGGTCGATTCCGGGATTTACCTGCTTGAAAATATCCCGGAAGACTTCAAGCTTACGGGCAACCAGAAGAATCAGGTGGATCTAGCCGTACGATCACGACCTCTTATCCGTACTGATCTGATCCGTGCCGAGTTGGCAAAACTCACCTACCCTCTCTATTTCCTGGATTACGAAACTTCCACCTGCGCCCTGCCTAGATTCGATGGATTTGGGACCTATCAGCATATCCCTTTTCAGTATTCATTGCACATCGTCGATTCGCCGGGTTCCGAACCGGTCCATAAGGAATTCCTGCACCTTGAAACCGACGATCCGAGCCCTTATTTTGCCAGATCATTGCGCGACCATATCGGGGATAAGGGTTCCGTAATCGTTTGGTATAAGCCATTCGAATGCGGCCGCAACCGCGAGCTGGCACAGCGGCATCCTGAATATGATTCATTCCTGAACTCGATAGGATCGCGCGTCTATGATCTGCGCGACATATTTTCCAAACAATATTACGTGCACAGAGGCTTCAAGGGCGGGACTTCTATCAAGGACGTTCTGCCAGTGCTTACCGATCTAAGCTATAAGAGCCTGAAAATCCGCGAAGGCGGCACTGCTTCACAAAAGTGGAATGAGCTGATGATTGAAGATACGGCTCCTGATCTCAAACAACTTATAGCAGAAAATCTAAGGGAGTATTGCAAACTCGACACCTACGCCATGTACGCCATTTGGAAACATTTGAATGATGGGATATGATAGCCGAATGAAAAATAACAGAGTAACGATAATCATTGTGGTTTTAGCCCTGATCGTGGCCGTGGCAATCGTCATATATGCCCGCAGTGGAAAAAACGCCGCGGAGCCGATCGTATCGAGAACCTATGTTGAAGAAGACTATGATTTTCAAGTCACCTATCCATCGGATTGGAACATGAGCGACGAGCTCTCGCCGGGATCCTGCTGTCTCTTTATCGCCTCCTGGAATAAAAAGAGCACGTTCGAGCCGAATGCCAGCGGGACGCCTGTGGAAAAAATCACGGCCACGGAGAATATAAAAGTTCAGATAGGAAATTACGATAAAAAGATCAATGACCCATTTAAGGCGGCATCAACTACGAAGATCGTCCTGGGAGGCACCGAGTTCTACAAAGGCATCGCCCGTGACGGGATGGAATTCTATCTCCTTTCGCGCTCCGAGACGAAAGGCGTCGGAGCGGCCATATTCGCCTATATCGAAACTACCGAAGACTACAAAAAGACGGCCCGAAATATCGTTGCTACCATCAAGCTCTTGCCGGTGGCCGCCACGAGCACTCGCGACTCATCCGCGCCATCAACCTTAAAATAATTTCCCGCCGATGACGGCATCATCCACGTCAGGTCTGATCAAAATAACCCTGCCTTCCTTATCTGGAACTCCCAAAGTTAGAACCTCCGACTCAAAAGGTCCGATTTTTCGCACGGGAAAATTCACGACGCCTAGAACAAGCCTTCCGATAAGCTCTTCTTTTCCGTACAAAGCGACGATCTGTACAGACGAATTTTTGATGCCGACTTCAGGACCAAAATCTATCTTGAGCTTATAAGCAGGCTTCTTGGCCTCCGGAAAATCACTGACTTCTATGACCTTTCCTACTCTTATATCAAGTTTCTGAAAATCTTCTATTGTTGCCATCCTAATAATTCTTTAGCCGCGCCGCCTGGTCGTGCTGGCGGATCTTTTCGTGAGCCTTGGCCTCGATCTGGCGGATGCGTTCGCGGGTAACGCCGAATTCGCGACCGACCTCTTCCAGGGTGTGAGTGATGCCATCCATGAGACCGTGGCGCATCTCCAGGATCTTGCGCTCCTTTTCGGATAGGTCATTAAGAATAGTATTGACCTGGTCGCGCAGGATCCGGCGCGAGGACTCTTGGTCAGGCGAAAGGATCTTATCATCGGGGATGAAGTCCTGGAGAGTGGATTTGCTGTCGTCCGAATCATCACCAACCGGGCTCTCAAGCGAAACGACATCCTGTTCGATCTTTTCGATCTGATAGATCTTCTGCACATCCATGCCCATCTCCGTGGCGATCTCGTCCGGCAAAGGTTCGCGGCCAAGGTCTTGCAAAAGACGCCGGACAACCTGCTTGTATTTGGCTATCGTCTCTACCATGTGCACCGGCACGCGTATCGTGCGTGACTGGTCGGCTAGGGCGCGGGTGATGGCCTGGCGGATCCACCAGGTCGCATAAGTCGAGAATTTATAGCCCTTGGTCCAGTCGAATTTATCCACGGC
>CAYITC010000042.1:0-4575 GCA_964366245.1 uncultured Candidatus Saccharibacteria bacterium | reverse complement strand
AATTGAGGAAGACGCTGTAGAGGATGATGTTGAAGCCGAAGGAGCCGAGCGCGTAGTAGTCGTCTTTGAATTTCGACAGGACGAAGCCGATCGCCAGCGACAGAACACCGGTGATGATCATGCCGACGACGACCGACAAGAAGAAATTCATGCCGAAAGAAGTCAATAGTATGGCCGTCGCGTACGCGCCGATGCCGTAGAAGGCCGCCTGCGTCACGCTCAAAAGCCCCGCATACCCAACGACCAGGTTTAAAGAGAGCCCGAGGATGGCGTAGATCGATATGAGGATAGCTAGATGGATGAGGTATTCCATGGATTCAACTTTGCTTGCTTTTTGTTGTTTAAGTATGATACACTATTTTCATCACGACGAAGAGGGTTCTCAAAGGGTTCTGTCCCGACGAGAGCCCTTTTCATTTGGCTTATATTCTAGCTTAGCTCGTAGCTGGCTCACAAAATCTAGAATATTGTTACATGGTGTGCTCAATCTTTTGAGCAATCCTGAATATTGGAGTTGGTTCGGGATGAGGACCTTCAAAAGCTTTTTGTTCTCTAATAGATACTCCGCCAAACAAAAGAAATCTCCGTCGCCCGTAACGATCAACGCCTTATCGTATTCCTTATACTTAATCATCGACCACAAGACCAGTTCTGCGTCGACATTGCCTTTTACGCTACCGTCTAGAAATTCGAGGGTTGGCTTGAATATACAAACGAATCCTTGAGACTGAAGGCTGGTATAAAGAGATTCGTTTCCTCTCATATACCCTATAAATAGAAAGGCTTTTGTAATCTGATATTTATCCTTCAGATATTTTCTGAATCGTCCAAAATCAAGCTTCCACCCAAGCTGTCGTATCGCCAGATTGAGATTCTGGCTGTCTATGAACGCATAGTTGTTCTCTTTTTTATGCATCATCTGTTTGATTACAAAAAAGCCGTGGACCTAACCGATCGGCTTAACACGCATATTTTACCAAACCAAAAACCACGGAATCAACTACCGCGAGGGATTCTTTTATGTTGTAGTCAGGAATTCATCACATATCAACCAACCGCGAGGTGGATGGGGTGTTCCATTTCTAGGAAGTCAGGTAGTTACGACACATCCTACTTCAGCTCAAATGTCACAACTTTGCCATTCTCGATCTTAGCCGGAAACAGTTTGAAAGTAATTTCCTTGTTTGAGTCAATCGTCAAATCTCCCATGACACTCTTTAAACTTCCGAGGTCTTTAATCTTTTCAATTATATCGAGACCGGTGTCTGAAGATGTCTTCTTCACTTTACCGAGAATGTTGACGATATCATAAGCAATTGCTGCATATGCTGACGGGGCTTTTCCATAAACCTTTTGATAGTCTGTGCGGAATTGAATGACAACAGGGTCAGGATTCTCAAGGTTAAAGGACGGCGTCGTGAAGTAAACACCTTCAGCCAAGGGACCGGCAAGGTCTCTTACGGATGAATTAGAAAGGACCCAATTAGTCATAAGAATCGTTTTAATGTTCATTTCTCGAGCTTGCTTAATAATGGCCACGAGACTCTTGTCCAGGGCAATAATATATATTACGTCAGATTTTGCCGCGACAAGTTTGGTCAACTGCGTACGATAATCAGTATCCTTATTCGTAAACGTTTCTGAAGCGATTACACTAAGCCCGGATGCTTCTACTTGCGATTTAAAACCGTTGAAATATGAGATTCCATATTCATCATTGCTATACAACATAGCCAACTTCTTTGCGCCAAGGTTCTTTATTGCTATATCAGCAGCAATAGGAGCCTCCTGTCCGCCAGAGGTGAAGTACCTAAGAGTGTATGGGCTTTTCGAAGCGATATCAGACGCCGAAACAAGAGTTTGAAGCACTGGAACTTTTGCCGCGATCGCCGGAGGCATCACAGCGCTTGCAATCGAACTCAACGAGATTACAACGAGGTCCTTGTTTGCCCCCGTCAGTATTTTTGAAAACGCCGAGACACCTTGTGTAGGAGTCGAGGCACTATCTTCATATGCAATACCAATCTGTTTATTAGTGTTTGCTAATTCCATGCCATTTTTTGTTTCCTCTCCGAAAAAAGCCGCGGGACCGGTCAGAGACAAAATTGCGCTGACTTGTAAGGAACCGTTTGAAGCTGGTGCTGGCTTATTATTGCTGGCAATTAGAATGACGGCAACGATGATGATGGCCACTATAACTATCCACAAGATTTTTTTGTTCATAACAATGGCCTAATTACTCGATTAATAAACAAGTAAATTCTACCACATCACCTCCTCAATATCCCCTGCGGCCTGAAGAGCAGGAACAAAATGAGCACCGCGAACGCGATCGCATCCTTCCATTCTCCGGAGATCTTCCAGATGCCGAAGTTCTCGATGAAGCCGAGGAGGAACGCGCCGAGAACGCCGCCATAGACATTGCCGATGCCGCCGATGATAGAAGCGATGACGCCTTTGAGGAGCAGTGACAAGCCCATCGTCGGTTCTATGCCCGTGTCGAAGCCGACCAAAATCCCGGCCAGACCGGCGATAGCCGAACCAATGCCGAAGACCCAGCCGATGACGCGCGGCGTATTGATGCCGACTATCTTCGCTACTTCCTCGTCGTCGCCGATGGCTTTGACTGCCTTGCCGAACATGGTGAATTTGAGGAGAAGCGCGATGCTTCCCATGATCACTATTCCGGAAACAAACATAATGACTTGAATCTGGGTTATAACCCCGCCGAATATCTGGTAGACCGCCTCCGCGCCGGAATTCCGCGAAAGCGTCTGGAACTGACTGGTAAAGAGGATCGCCACGATGGCCTGAAGGGCCGTGAAAGCGCCGAGCGAACCGACGAGGAGCACCGTGCCCGAGGATTTGCGCTCGCGCAGAGGAGCGTAAACCAGACGATAGATGACGAAGCCTATCAAGCCCGACATGAGCACGCCGGCCGGTATCGCCACATAGAGCGGCGCGCCGATCATCTTGTATAACCAGAACACCGTGTAGCCGCCGACCGCCGTGAGCGCGCCATACCCCAGATCGAAAAACTTCACCGTGCCGTAGATCAGGTTAAAACCAAGAGCGACCAAGGTATAGATCGCTCCGGCTATTATCGAGTTGACGATGAGTTGCGGCAGGATGTCCATAGATTGTGCGCGTGCGATAAGTATAGCCAGGTAAGCTTATCAAAAACAAGGCCTGTATTATCAACCCGCCAGGACAAGAGGAACAGTGTATGTGTGTAAAGTTATTTTTTAATTCGAATAAGGAACAACTTTGCCACCCTGAATTAATTTTGGGACGTGTCCTCCGTCCCTGTCACCGGATGGAAGAATTGTAATTTTTCCAGAAGCTCCATCCCAATCTTTAACAGTCCGTGACCAGCTTGCTATTTTTTCACCGTCTTCACCGTTGGCGAGGAGAGCATCCCTCACAATAAAGACCGCGTCGTATTCCGTCTGGGCGTAGCTTTGATAAGGCGGTTCTGAACCGTATTTTGTTTTGTACGCTGAGATCAGGTGCTGGAATTTTAGATTTTGAGGATCAATTCCAAACTCCGCAGTGATGGCTCCTTCTAAGAGAGTGGCATTTTTTGCAACGGTATCAGGATCGCCTGAAATCGCATCATTAATAATTATGGCTAGTTTATACTGAAGCTGTTGAGTTTGTTGCATTATTCGAGACGCGACTGCAGGAGTTTGAGTATCGATAAACAACGCATCTGGTTTCAGACTTTTTATTTTAGTAATCATCGCTCGGAAGTCCGTGTTGGCAGTCGGAAAACTTTCATTTGTGACAGTGCCGCCTAGCTTTGTGAATTCATCGCTGAAAGCCTTATAGATTCCACTTGCATAATCTGTTTGTTCCTGGATAAAGGCAACATTTTTATAGCTTTTATCGTTATAAGCGATTTGAGCAAGCACCTTACCCTGCGAGGCATCGCTCGGATAATTTCGGAAGAAAAATGGGCTTATGCCGGTCAACCCCGGATTAGATGAACCCGGTGAAAAAAGAGTTATCTTTGCGGCGGTAGCTACAGGAACTGCAGCCAACGATTCACTGCTACAGAACCCTCCAATAACTATTCGCACACGATCTACATTGATGAGCTTTTGGACAGCGCTTACCGCGGCTTCACCAAGGCATTTTGAATCTTCAATTACAAGCTCGAGATTTCTACCCTTAACTCCTCCGGCTTGGTTTATTTCGTCAACCGCAAGTTGATAAATATTTCGGCCAGGTTCTCCGTATACCGCTGCGTCACCCGTCAAAGGAATTATTGCCCCGATCCTAATCGGCCCGGTTTCAGTCTTTTTTGTGCCGCTAGCAAGTACTATGATCACTATGACTACCACGATTATTCCCACGATCCAAGTTGATTTTTTCATTCGATTAAATGTTTAACGATTAATTAGCCAATATTACTTTACCGTCTTTGACCACCTTCTCGACACGACCGCTTGCTCTCTCACCATCAGTTCCTATGCAAATAAACCCTGAAGCCCCCGGCCAGTCTTTTACCATTCTAACCCATTCAGCGAACTTTTCGCCGTCATAGCCGACGACTTCTAACGCGTCTTTAAT
>CAYITC010000041.1:0-4576 GCA_964366245.1 uncultured Candidatus Saccharibacteria bacterium | reverse complement strand
GTGAGCGCATGCGTGTCCGGGCTCGAGTGCAATCCTGCCGGGGCGGGGATCGTTCTTGCGGTGGTCGCGGCCCTGTCAACGCTTTGCAGATAGGCGCGGCCACTACCCGTTCCCCCGACATTCAACGAAGACAAGCCTCCGCGCAAGGCCTGACTGACGAGCTGGGTGACGCCCGCGGTGAAGATCTCATTCATGCTGTCGGCCAAAAGGAGCTCCATGCGCGGAGAGTCAAGCGCGCCGTGGAGAGATTCGGCGATGACGGAGCCCGGAGTTTTGGTCGTGCATCTTTGGGGCTGTCCGTTCGGCCCTGTTTTGATGGTGGGGTCAGAGTTGAAGTCAAAAGTACCGCTTTCGCCGGAATTGCTAACGGCAGTCGTAAGGTCTTCAGCCTCACCTGAATATACGCTGTTCGCGGGCAGATCCTCGCAACTTTCCCACGACAAAAATCCTTTTCCTTGTTGTAGGTCGGAACTGATGATGTTCTGTTTCTTTCCGATCGCGTAAAGTTGGTCACTACGAGCCTGGAGCGCCGTTCCGTATGGATTGTTCTGATCTTCCGTCGTTAGCGCGATAAATGCCGGCCAGCCCCCCTGATTGAAATCGCCTCCTATAAAGCCTTCTATGCTCGCGCCGTTTACATACGCGCCCTGGTAGTTATTTATTATGGTTCCCAATGTGCAAGAGTATCGTTGCCTGTATATTCCGTTTGAAGTGCTTTGTAACTGTTGGAGCGCTATGGCAACTCTTATATCTACGCTCCAAGGCGAGCACAATCGTCGGAGAGGCCCATTCTCTGCCAAAAATTCGCCCGTAACCTGGTCGGCTACGTCCAGAAAGTATCCTGAAGGGTTGGTTAGAAAGGCCGGCTTGCCCTTGAAGCCCGTGTTTATCCAATTAACGACGGAGACCGTCATTTGGTGAAGAGCTTGTTTGGCCAGAATATACGCGGCCTTGTCCAGAACGAAATCCTTCAGGCGCGTTCCGACCAGGCTGATATTGTTCAGAATGCCGGTGAAGCTTACATCCAGGTCAATACTTACGGGGATAACGGCTTGTGCCGACTTGGGGTTCATTTGCGAAAAAGAAATGACTAAAAATAAGATTGCCAGAGCTTGCGCCAGTCCGATCCAGATTTTTTTTGGATTACAATTCATCTTATTTCTCGCGTCACGAGCCGGCCTGAACCCCTGTCGCAATCAGATAATCATTAATGCTCGCGATCGCGGTAGCGATATTCTGTAAGGCAACTAACTCGAGACTTACCGCCGCCAAACCGCGAACAGGGTCGGTATCCGAGTGCCTGAATGATTCGGCGTTATAAAGAGCCATGGCAATACCGTCAAGAAGATTGATGTGGTATTGAACAAGCGGCATGGGAATGGGAACCGCCACAAGTTCCGTAATCATTTTTTTATAATTCGCGATGACAGGGTCGATATTTTTTAGCTGGGCCATGTCATTGTCGGCAAAAGCCTGGTTTGCTATCTCCATTTCGTTTGTTTCGGGCATATATAACCGGAAGGCCAGAAGAACAGATTTGCTGTAGATACCTAGGGCGCTTGTCGAACTGGCGGAAAGTCTGATGTCAGACGCGGAGAAAGTTTTTGGTGATGGCAGACCGGCCAAACTCTCGGCGGTTACCTGCCTCATGACGCTCTCCACGGATTTGCTGTCATTACTCAAGCCTGATTGCTGGAGCTCGCCGTATTTAGTCAGAAATGCCCGGCCTAAAAGATCAGTAGCAGTAAGCCTTTCCTCCTGTTGGGGGGCGGTTGTCTTCGCAGTATTTTTAAATGTCGTTGTCGTTGCGTTTGCGCCCAAGAATTGTTTCTGCCAGTCGCTTGTTACGGGCAGGGTCTCTTGGGGGGAGACGAGAAAATCAGTCGCAGAATTTATTCCGCTCGTTCCCGCCTTCGAGAATCCTGCAGATCTGCCGTAGACGTAGAAAGCCACGCCTCCGACCATGAGGATGCATACCACAAGAATCACGACAGTTTGCTTGCGTGGGTTGGCGGCCATATTACTGAGCGAATTATAGCAAGTCTGGCCTGAAATAAGGCCGAAAGTTATTCACATGCAATGTCGAACCACTGATCCAAGGCGACATCCTCGGCCCGGATTTTCTCATCAAGATCAAAATTCCGCCAAATTTCATTTAAACGCTCCACGCCCAGCACAGTTTCCAGATTCCTCTTTGCGTACTTGCGCTTATGGGCGAATCCGGCCTTTAAGATTTCGAAAAATCGCCTTATTTCCAGGCTTTTTTTGACGAATTTTCCGTCGGAGATATTTTCGATGGTCAGAACGGCGGAATCCACAGTCGGAGGCGGATTAAAGGCTCCCCGCGGTACTTTTTGTACGAGTTTCGGAATACCGAAAGCTTTAACGGAGATGGAAAGGAGGCTCTCTTTACCGTCTCGGGCGACGATCCTTTCCGCGACCTCTTTTTGCACCAGCAAGACCATCCGATTTGGCCGAGGTTCTCCCTCTAGGAATAATTTTAGGATCGCGCCGGTGATGTAGTATGGGATATTGGCGACGACAGCGAAATTTCCGTTCGAAAGCCCACATTTTTTCGGATCGGCTTCCAAAATGTCACCGCGATGAAGCGCCAAGGTACCAGAAGCGATCTCTTTTTTGAATCTTTCCCATAGTAGACTGTACGCGCGGTCGTCTTTTTCCACGGCAATGACTTCGGCGTCGGCTTTTAATAAGGCTGATGTCAAAACGCCTGTCCCCGGACCGATCTCCAGTATCTTCTCGTCCTTTTTTATGTGCGCAGTCTCGATGATCTTCGTCAAAACTGATGGCGAATTGAGGAAGTGCTGCCCCAATGATTTTTTTGCTCTGATCTGCATGTTAAAAGTCGATGAGATTTTTTTCTATGTCCTCGATGAACTCCGATGGCGTGTTCACCTTCTCCGTGCCATACACGTTGCGAATGAGGGCGTAGCTTAGATGAATCTTTTTTCGCGCGCGCGTTAGAGCTACATAGAATAAGCGACGCTCTTCCTCTTCCTCATGCTGGCCCATGTTCTCGTCGTCGAGATGCTTGAATGGGAACAGATTCTGCTCCAGTCCGGCGATAAAGACATGCTCGAATTCCAATCCCTTGGCCGCGTGCACGGTCATGAGCTTCACCGAATCGACGTTCTCATTCAGCTCATCCTGATCCGTGGCCAGAGCCGCGTTCGTGAGGAAGGCTTCGATCCCCTCCTTCGGTTCCAGGTGATCATATTGTGATGCTACGGAAACCAGCTCGCGTATGTTCAATAATCGGTCTTCGTCCTCCATATCTCCCGCGCGCAGGACCTTTTCTATGCTGCTTTCCTGAATGACGAAGCGTATTACGTCGGAGGCTTTCTTTTCTTTGATCTCGTCGCGGATGTCGCCTAACAATTTTCTGAAATTAATGATCCTTTCCCTCATCGCTGGCGGCAGATAGCTCTCCTGTCCCCCGAGGATCTTCGCCAGCGTCACCTTGCCTATCCCGCGCGGCGGTACATTGATGATGCGGCTCACGTCGGCTGTACTTTCTGGGTTCAGAGCCGCTTTTACGTAAGACAGGATATCCTTCACCTCCTTTCTTTCAAAGAATTTTACTCCGAGCAGTTGGTATGGGGTCTGCTTCTTTATGAAAGCCTCTTCGAGCGCGCGCGACTGGAAATTCACGCGATAGAGGACGGCGATCTCCTTTGGCGACAGGCCGCCTTCGATGAGATCGCGCGCCGAATCGGCGATGGCGCGCGCTTCGTCGCCTTCCGTATATGACGCGAGCAAGGCGATCTTTTCTCCGACCGGATTGTCGGTAAAAAGGGTCTTCTTTTTTCGCATAAAGTTCTTTTCGATGACGGAATTCGCGGCCGCCAAGATAGTTTTGGTCGAACGGTAATTCTTCTCGAGCGTGATGACGACCGCTTCCGGGTAGTCTTTCTCGAAGTTCAGGATATTTTTCGATCGTCGCTCCCCTCCAACTGTAGATATTCTGGTCCGCGTCCCCGACGACGCAGATATTTTTGTGCGATTCCGCCAAGCGATTCGCGATCTCATACTGCACTCTGTTGGTGTCTTGGTATTCGTCTATATGCACATATCTCCAAACCTTAGAATAGCGCATGCGGATGTCTGGTTTTGAAAGCAGATCCGCCGTCTTGGCCAGAAGATCGTCGAAGTCCAGCGATTTTTCCTTGTCCAGAATGGAATCGTATTTTTCCCAGACATCCGCGGTCATTTCCCGCATAAAATCCCCTGCCGCGTCCCTGAATTGAAGAGCATTGTGTCCGTCTCCCTTTGCCCGGGAGATGAGATTGAGAAAAATACCCGGGTCGTACTTTTTTGGGTCGATATCGGAGAGGAGCATTGCTTCCTTGACAGCTCTTTTTGAATCGCCGCGGTCATAAATACTGAAATGGCGCGGCAGACCCAGGATCTTCGCGTTCTCCCGGATGATGTGCACGCCGAGGGCATGGAAAGTGCTGACAAAAGGGAGTTCACCCATCGAGACTGGCCTATTCAGACCCTCGTCCTCTCTTAAAAGAGTCCCGATACGGTCTCGCATCTCCTTGGCCGCCTTATT
>CAYITC010000040.1:3887-4591 GCA_964366245.1 uncultured Candidatus Saccharibacteria bacterium | reverse complement strand
CCCTGCCTACCGGCAGGCAGGACTATGCGAATCGATAAAACTTAATCCAGCTCTCTGCGGAGAGGGAGAGATTCGAACTCTCGATACCCTTTCGGATATACGTCCTTTCCAGGGACGCCCATTCGACCGCTCTGGCATCTCTCCTTTTTACTTACCCTCGCGACGCACCGCGCGTGGAAACTAGATTACCAGAATCGGCTCCAATTAGCACCCGCGACTCGTTATGTTACATATGACATAACGAGTTACCAACTACCTGATCCACCGCCGCCGCCGGATGATCCGCCGCCGAAGCCCCCGAAGCCGCCCCCGCCTGAATGTCCGCCGAAGCCGCCGAACCATATCGAGGTATTCTTTCCGCCAGGCCCTTTCTTTGAAACAAAATAATCAAAGATGAGCCCGATAACCGCCAGAATGGCGATCGAAACAAAACCTGCCATCATAAAGCCCCATAACAGGCCGACAAGCACTCCAAGGCCGGCTCCCATCACGCCGCCAAGCCACCATGATTTTGTCTTTCCCAGAAGGCGGGCGAACAGATTGATCAGGATAAATCCGAAATACAAAAGGACGAAGACGAATTCGAAGCCGACTTGAGAGAGGAAGCCGACTTCAGGGCTTTTTGAGTATTCCGCGGCTTCAGGGGAACCTTCGATTATTTGGGTCATGGCCTGGATGGCTCCAAAAATTCCCTTGCCGTAATT
>CAYITC010000040.1:0-3877 GCA_964366245.1 uncultured Candidatus Saccharibacteria bacterium | reverse complement strand
TAGGACATTTCTCACGATGTTCCCGGACTGAAGGTCCGTGATCGTCCCTTCCAGGCCGTAGCCGACTTCTATCCGGACTTTTCTCTCATTCGGCGCGACCAAAAGCAGCAGTCCGGTGTCTTTTTCCTTATTGCCTATTCCCCACTCTCGAAAAAGCCTCACCGCGTATGTTTCGACGGTTTCGTCGCCTAGAGATGGGATGGTGACTACCGCCACTTGAACTCCATTTGAATTTCGAAGGGCCTGCAGATCGGATTCGAGCGCCACGCGATCATTTGGCGCCAAAATATTCGCGAAGTCATTCACATGGCCCGTTGGCGCGCCGGGACTTACGTAAGCCTCGACCGTAAGAGGCGCGACGGCCACAAAAACCGGCGCAAAAAGGAGTGCGAAGGATAAGACGAGGATATTAGAACTTAACTTGAGGCGCATTTTCGGCACCGGTTTGGGATTGGAAGTAAGCAAGGTCTCCGAAGCCGAACATCGAAGCTACGACCGATCGCGGGAAGCGTTTGATGGCCGTCTGGTAATTCCTGACCGTCTCGTTGTAGCGCTGACGCTCGACGCTGACGCGATTCTCCGTGCCTTCCAGCTGGGTCATTAGATTTTGCACCGCCTCGGAAGATTTGAGAGTCGGATAATTTTCTACGACAGCCAGAAGCCTTCCGAGGGCCGTCTCAACCTGGCCCGCGGCGGCGGCTTTTTCATTGATATTAGAGGCACCGGCATATTTAGCGCGAGCGTCGGCGAGAGCCGTAAACACGACCTGCTCCTGCTTCATGGCGCCCTTCACCGATTCGACGAGATTCGGAATCAGATCAAACCGCCTTTGATACTGCGTCTCTACCTGTTGCCATTCCGCGGTAGCCGATTCCTTCATCGTCACTAAGCCGTTATATGAAGACCATCCGTAAAGAAGGACCAATACGACGATGACGACAATGACGATCAGAGTTCTTTTCATATGTTATGTGTGTTATTTATGTATGTTATGCGCGTAAATCTACTTTTTGGCCGGCGCGACCGAAGTCTCTTCCTGGCCGGCCGGCGCCGTCACGAAGACGAACGATTTGACCATGGCCGTGAAAGCGGCGTCGGCGGTAGCTTTGATGGCCTTATTATTGTTCTGGGCTTGGGTCAGATTCGATCCGGTCAATCCCTTGCTGTCAGGCGACAGGGCGACATATGAGAATGAGAAGAAGTAGCAGATGCCGGCTTTTTCAAGCGAATACATGCGGTTGAAGTAAGAGCGGCCTTGGACGGTGTTGGACATCGAGATGGTGTTCAATTTGGAAGAGTCTATGTCAATCGTACCTCGGCTCTCCACCGTCGTGACCGGCGGGAAAGAGCATTTGCCCGGGATAACATTGATATCGATCTCAAGTCTGTTGACCGTTGAAACCTGGGTCTGGTCTATCGGAATGATGAATTGGACGCCGTTAGCAAGCTCCCCTTTTTGCCATGTGGTCGGATACTGGACGCTGAAGCCAAGCTCTGAATTCTGGTATTTGGACAATGAACCGGAGACTTTAGTGGTCTCTGATACCGGAACTTGCGGGACTGCGACATTGCCCGCCTGGTCCGAATCTGACGCGGGCATGGACGGAGCCGTGTTTCGGCCAATGAACCAGACTGCGAAACCGATCACGACGATGACTACTACGGCGATAACGATGTTTTTTGTATTTTTATTCATGGCGCTATTCTACTATATATATGGCTAATAATCCATATCACCGCCCTGACCGTGGCCGTGGGGCTTCTTTTCCTCTGGTTCGTCGGCAATAGCGGCTTCGGTAGTGAGCAATATGGCCGCGGCCGAACAGGAGTTCTCGACGCCAAGGCGAGTGACCTTGACCGGATCGACGATGCCGGCGGCTATCATATCCGGCACGAATACATCCAAGAGCGCGTCATAACCGAGGTTTCCCCTGCCGTTCTTTATCTTATCCACTATGACCGAACCGTCGTCTTTTCCGGAATTAATGGCGATCTGGCGGGCCGGGGCCTCGAGCGCGCGGAGGACGATCTCGTAGCCGAGTGCCTGTTCTTTCGTCAGGATCTTCTTGCCTAGGGCTTTCGAGACTTCGTGCGCGGCGCGGACCAGGGCCACGCCGCCGCCGGCGACGATGCCTTCCTCGATGGCGGCCTTCGTGGCGTTGACCGCGTCCTCTATCTTCAGCTTCAGATATTTCATCTCCGTTTCCGTAGCCGCGCCGACGCGGATGACCGCCACGCCGCCGGCGAGTTTGGCGATGCGCTCATCCATCTTTTCCTTGTCATATTTTGAATCGATCGTCTCGCGCTGTTTACGCAGCTGTTCCACGCGAGCCTCTATGTCCGGCTTCTTTCCCTTTCCGCCGACGATGATCGTCGAGTCTTTCGTGGCGATGACCTTCCGAGCCCTGCCGAGCATTGACAGGTCGGCTTTTTCAAACTTGATTCCAACTTCCTCTGATATCACCGTCGCCCCGATCGTCACGGCGATATCTTCGAGTATCTCCTTCTTGCGATCCCCGTAGCCGGGAGCTTTGACGGCAAGGACATTGAATGTGCCGCGCAATTTGTTCACTATAAAAGTGGAGAGGGCTTCACCGTCGACGTCTTCGGCGACGATGACCAGATCTTTCTTGCCGCTCTGGGCAAGCTGTTCCAAGAGGGGCAGGATCTCCTTGATCGTGGAGATCTTTCTGTCAGTCACCAGAATGGCCGGATCTTTGAATTCCGCCTCCATCCGCTCCGGATTCGTGATCATGTAAGGAGATATATAGCCTTTGTCAAATTCGATACCCTCGACGATTTCCGACTCGAGATTGGCGGTTTGAGATTCCTCAACGGTTACGACCCCGTCTTTTCCGACTTTCCTGATGGTTTCGGCGATGATCTCGCCGAGTTCGGCGGACTCGGCGGCTATGGCGGCGACCTGATTTACCTCTTCATCGCTCTTTATCGGCTTGGCGATCCCCTTCAAGGCTTTGATGACATCCTTTGACGCTGCCTCTATGCCGAAGCGGATGCCCATGGCATTCATGCCCATGGTCGTCTGCATCAGGCCTTCGGAAAAAATGGCCAGGGTGAGGATGGTCGCTGTTGTCGTTCCGTCGCCGGCGACGTCGTTCGTCTTCGAAGCGACTTCCTTGGCGATCTCGGCGCCCATGTTCTCAAACTTGTCTTTCAGCGTTATCTCGCGCGCGATGGAAACGCCGTCGTTGGTGATGGTCGGCGAACCGTAGCCCTTGTCGAGAACGACATTCCGACCGCGCGGACCGATCGTGAGCTTGACCACGTCGGCGACGGCGTCAACGCCGGCCTTCAGGGCTTTGCGGGCGGCTTCGTTATATAGGATCTTTTTTGCCATGATAGTTTTGCTGAATTAAATCAGGATTAGATATTTTAAAATTTATTTTACGACGGCCAGGATCTCGGATTCGCGGACGAGAAAATATTCGTCGTCGCCGATCTTTATCTTGTCGCCCCATTGGAACAGAACGACATCACCGACGGACACGGAAGGTTTGATGAGCTTGCCGTCTTCCGTGCGGCCGGGTCCGACGGCTACGATCTCTCCGCGTTTCGAGCCCTTGTCTTCGCTTACGGTTACGGGAATGATAATGCCCGAAGAAGTCTTCTTCTCCTTGTGTTCGGTATCTTCTTTAATGAGAACACGGTCCTGTAACGGCTTTATCGCGCTCATTTTTGAGTTGATTTTGTTTGGCGCTTTGTTTATTGTCGCGCTTTTTTTGTGGTTTTTTTTCACGCTAGAGATTATATTCATATCCTCGAGCATTGCAACTTGACAGATTGACATTTTTATTTAACTAAAAGAGTTGACACGGATATAACCGTTGTATATACTTCGGTTATGAAAACAGTCATC
>CAYITC010000039.1:0-4764 GCA_964366245.1 uncultured Candidatus Saccharibacteria bacterium | reverse complement strand
GGAGTTCAAGGTGAAGGAGATTTAGAAAACCTGTAGCAGTCTCAAAGAGAGAATGCCTCCCCCGCCTCACACCACCCGTCTCGCCCATAAAAAGCGGGGTAGATTTGAACACGCGGCAATTGAGCGATTATAGCATGTCTTTTTTGAATTTATCTCTGAACTCTTCAAAAGTCCCGCCAACGATCGCCTCACGAGCTGACTTCGCCAGATTCACAACAAAATAAAGGTTGTGAATCGAGGTCAAAGTGGCCGCCAGCATCTCTTTGGCCCTGAATAAATGCGCGATATAAGCGCGAGTATAGTTTTTACAGGTGTAACAATCGCATTTTGGATCCAGCGGCGAAAAATCAGAGGTAAAAGAAGCGTTACCTAAATTTACTTTACCGTTACGCGTATAAGCAGTTCCATTTCTACCGAGCCTAGTCGGAGCGGCACAATCGAAAGTATCCGCCCCGTTCTCGATCCCCAGGATAATATCCTCCGGCTCACCAATCCCGAGGAGATGGCGCGGCTTGTCTTCCGGCAATTCGTCGCAGACCAAACCCACGGTAGCCGCGATATCAGCCTTGTTGAAAGACCCGCCGATGCCGAAGCCGTCGAAATCCATAGCGCCGATAGCCCGAGCGCTTTCGCGACGCAAATCCTCGAACCGACCGCCCTGAACAATTCCAAAAAGTGCGGGCGGCGCATTCCGAAGTTCCTTATGACGCTCGAGACATCTTAGAGCCCACATCTCTGTCCGCTCAATAGCTGACTTTTGGTATTCATATGGCGCGTCTATTTGCGCGCATTCGTCCAGAACGAAAATAATGTCGGCCCCGAGCGCGTGTTGGATATCTATCGAAGACTCGGGCGTGAAGCGGTGCGTCGAACCGTCGATCACGGATTTGAATGTAACGCCGCCATCGTCAACCTTGGCCAATCCGCCCGGTCTAAGCGAAAACGCCTGAAAGCCGCCGGAATCGGTGAATGTCGGCCCCGACCAATTCATGAACTTGCCCAACCCCCCGGCTTTACGCACGATCTTGCGGCCGGGTTGCAGATATAAGTGGTATGTATTCGCCAGAACCGCCTGCGCGCCGACCGCGTCGTGAATTTCTTCCGGCGAGAGAGCTTTGACCGTGGCTTTCGTCCCGACCGGAATAAAAGCCGGCGTCATAATCTTGCCGTGCGGGGTTTCGATGACCCCGGCGCGGCCCCGGCCGCCTTTCCGCCGCTTTTCAATGATAAATTTGAGCATGAGTGAGTGAGATAGGCTAAGAATAGTGTTATAATGGCGGCCATGTCAAACCAGGATCATCCGCCCGCACATAAGCACCATCTGCCGCATGTCTCGAACGTTCACGAGACTTCCATTGAAGAGCACTTGGATCGCATCCAGAGGGAATTCCGCCAAGGCTTTGAATTCATACGGAAGTATCCGCGGACAGTCACGATATTCGGTTCGGCGATGGCTGCCGCGGAGGGCCAAAGCTACAAGCACGCCTATGAGCTTTCCCGGAAGATCGCCGACGAGCTCAAGTACACGATAGTCGACGGCGGCGGCCCCGGCATCATGGAAGCGGCTTCAAAGGGCGCCACCGAAGTCGGCGGCAAGTCCGTCGGCTTGCGCATCAATCTCCTGCGCGAGCGCAACTCGAACACCTATACCTCCGACAACCTGAACCTGACCTATTTTTTCGTCAGGAAGACGATCATGACTTTCGCGGCCGAAGCCTATGTCTTTTTCCCGGGCGGCTTCGGGACTTTCGACGAGCTCTTCAGCATCCTGACCCTTCTTCAGACGAACAAGATACCCAGGGTTCCGGTCATATTCTTCGGCTCGGCCTTCTGGAACCCGTTCAAGGAATTCATCGTAAAGAACATGCTCGGCGAATACAAGACCATCAACGAATGGGACCTGGACCTGTTCGAGATCACGGACAGCTATGACCGGGTGATAGAGATCATCAGGAAGGCGCCGACATCGGAGTGGTGGAAGAATATAAACTAAAAAAGCCCCCGTAGGGGCTTTTTTATTACTCCGCCTTCGGACGAGCCTCGGAGACGACGATCTTGCGGCCGTCGAGGTCGGAGCCGTTGAGCTTCGAGATCGCGGCGTCGGCGTCGGCGTCAGATTCCATTTCCACGAATCCGAAACCGCGCGCGCGACCGTTCATCTTGTCCGTGAGGACGTTCGCGTCTTTGACCGCGCCGACCTGCTCGAAGAGCTTCCTCAAGCCGTCAGACGTGGTCGCCCAGGCGATCGAGCCCACGAAAATTCTTTTCGACATGTATCTTATATCACCGCACCCTGCGAGCGTATTCCACACGCGTTAGCGGCACTCCCGTTCACTATGCTAATGCGTAAGGACGAGAAACTTACTGCGCAGTTAAAGTAGCATAAATATAAAAAATGAACAAGTTCATAAGCTTACGGCACCAAAAGCTCATCCTTAATGCCAAGATGCCTTTCTATCAATCCTATGTGTTTAGCGATCGTTCTTACGTTTTCATCTATTACTTTAATATCATGGTCTACTCGGTTAAATCGCAGATCTATTGCGTCAAAACGACGATCAACTGCCTCAAAACGACGATCGATCTTTTCGAACTTGTCATTCATATAATCATACATGCGATCAAATTGACTAATCATGGTGTTGGTGGATTCTTCAAATATTTTTTGTATTGGTTGGTTGCATTGTAGCAAATTATTTATAATGCAACCACTTTATCAGGCACGAGATAAAATCCGTATCAAAAAAAGTTCAAATTTTCGTGAAGAAAAGTTAAAGAAATAATGAAGAAACGGTTAGGGTGTCGTGCTGGTAGCGGTAGCAGTGTCCGTGGTTGTCACCGATATGGTCTCGGTGATAGAAGGTTTCGTTGGTGTTGAAACCTCTCTCATCAGAAACTTCCAGATGGCGTACATCGCGTAAGTGTCGTGGCCGCAATAATCCATCAAATCCCGCAGGACCGCCTCCTTTTCTTCGGGGACAAGCCCGCCAAAAACCATATCATGCCATTTTTGCGAGGCTGAGGCGCCCTCTTGTATCTCCAGATCCTCGTAGCCAAGACCGGGCACAAGTACCGGTAGGATTTTCTTGATGGATGTCCTGCCTTCAAACTCGTGGTGAACATACATTTGATCCTTGAATATATCCATGAGATCGTATATACGATCATTCATGTTTCTCAAAAAATCGCCCGACCGCAGATCGCGATCCGCCATATGGGTATTGATGCCTTGTTCGAAACTCTTGTTCCAAACGATGATGCTCCCCTTAGGTCCGATGAGGGAACGGAGCTCTTCGATGAAGATCGGCGTGGGATCTGAAGCGTCATCATGCAGGTATTCAAAGCTCTCGGGTTCACTCTCGGGATCCGTGGCAATATGCACTGAAAACTGAAATGGTATGTGATCAAACGGATGGAATCCATTGAAGATAGGTATCGCGGGCGCATATGTTTCATAGTCTAGGAAATGCAACGGGTACTCCAGTCCTTTCAACGCCTTCCTTATATCCTCGCGTCGGATGATGGGCATCCTAGTCTTGTATACGCCGACCTGGTTGTTCTGGATGTCAGTTAGATGGAAAAACTCTGGGACATCATTGAGACAATATATACCCGCGTCAACAAGGCTTTTCAACCCGCTACCGCCTGAACCGATTCGGGCGATGTCGTGAACAGAATACGCGGGAACGTCCGGATGGGAGTACTTGAAAGTCGCGCAGTGGGAGCTTCGCCCTTTATACACGCATCCGCACATGACCGCGTCCTCGGAGCTTTGCAAAAGATCGCTCCTGGCCTTGTGCATATTTTCGCGGGTTTCGGACTCGCGTTCCTGGACATGCTCGGTCATGTCCTCCGACACGAAAAGTTGGTCCGCACCCAGTTCTTCGCCTCTCACATAGTCCTTATTGAGATGCATGATGAATACCCGTCCCAGGTCCAGACCAGCGCCTTGAATAACAACGGCTTGAAATGACACGTCCTCAATGTGATCAAGACCGCTCTCCTCCTTCACGGAAACGCTTGCCTTTATCTCATAGAGATCCCATAAGCCGCTCTTGCCGTCGAATGCCAAGACATCCGCCCGCGCCGTGAATCCGTCGAAAATAAACGTCGGTTGGAAAAGAACGGGGGCATCGTCCGAGTGATGGAACAGGCTTTGCGCTACGAGCTCGACTTCGTGACCCATTGTCGAGAGGCTTCTCTCGAATTGAGAAGGCCCGAACAAGGCCCCTAAGTCCGGCCTATGCATCTTTAGCCAGGCGTTCTTCGGACACTGTAGATAGGAAAGATAAGCCGTCTTGTCGAGATATTCGTCTGTGTGCCCGTGGCTCATTCCTTTTTCACTCCGCTCCACTTCTTCCAGGACATCTCCAGGTGAAATGTTCTCGTGCGCGTATCGACATAGCGGCCTATGAGATCGTCTATAAGCTCGACATTCACCTTACTGCCGTACATGCCCTTTATATGCTCGAGATAGATCACCATCTTGTTGCAGCCTGACATGGCTTTCTCGATGAGGCCGATACCCTGGGTAAAATTACCGAAGCGGATGCTGTGCGCCTCGCCTATGGAAAGCGGTATGGTCATGGCACAATTGACCACGCCCTCGGTAAACGGATACTTGAGCGTCGCGATCTTCGGCCTCACATTTTTGACCACGATGACAGCGCACTCGAGCGCCTTCTGGTATATGTCCAGATCGCGGAATGTCTTGACCGGCTTTTTCGGCGTAAATTTGTACTTGGATTCGTATTTTGACTGTAT
>CAYITC010000038.1:0-4816 GCA_964366245.1 uncultured Candidatus Saccharibacteria bacterium | reverse complement strand
GACGTAAACAATTTATGAACAGCTTTATAAACATATATACATTTACTGAAAGCATGCTAAACTTACATATATTTTATATACAGGTTTATTAAGGTTTAATAATCACATGTCAGAATCAAAACTCATAACCATAAAAGAAGCGGCCAGCATGCTTGGAGTGACTCCTTTAACGCTCCGTAATTGGGATAAAAGTGGTAAACTGATCGCCTTGAGGCATCCTTTGAACAATTATCGCGTTTACAAGCGTCTGGATATCGACAATCTGATCAATGAGATCGGGAGTAACAAAAATCCGGTTGATACAAGGAGAAAAAAGGTCGTTAAAAAACTCCAGATAAAGCACCTATCCGGAAACGAGTAGTCCGAGATGAACTTCAACAAGGCTACATCTCGGCATCTCGGATGACTTAAAAAGCGGGTTAAAAAACTATAAATACTGTATAATGAAACTAATGAATAAATACATTCCGACCATCGGTTTAGAGGTACACGCGGAGCTCAAAACGGCCTCCAAAATGTTCTGTTCCTGCAAAAACGATCCCGACGAAAGGCAGCCGAATAAGAACGTCTGCGCGATATGTTTGGGTCATCCGGGCTCCCTGCCGGTGCTCAATAATGAAGCCATTAAGCATGTTTTAAGGGTAGGAACGGCCGTAAACGGCTCTACTGCAGACTTTACCGAGTGGGACCGCAAAAATTACTTCTACCCCGACATTCCTAAGGGCTATCAAATAAGCCAGTATAAATATCCGCTGGTTGTCGGCGGCGAGCTGGCCGGTGTCTCCATCGAACGCATCCACCTGGAAGAAGACACGGCCCAATCGACGCATGACACGAATGAGAATAGCCTTATCAATTTCAACCGCTCCGGAGTTCCCCTGATGGAATTGGTTACCAGGCCAGTCATCCATGATTCGGAGACGGCCGTAAACTTCTCCAAGGAACTGCAGCTTCTCTTGCGGACATTGAACGCCGGCGAGGCAAACTTGGAAAAAGGCGAGATGAGGGTTGAGGCGAACATTTCAGTCGCCTCCCATGCCGACACCGCGGCCGGAAAATTCGGCACGAAGACTGAAGTCAAGAATCTGAACTCGTTCCGTTCGGTCGGACGGGCGATCGCGTATGAAGTGGAGAGGCAGATCAATTTACTGGATGGCGGTGGGAAGGTCGTGCAGGAGACGCGGGGTTGGGACGATGCCATCGGCGAAACTTATTCGCAGAGATCGAAAGAAAGTTCTCATGACTATCGTTACTTCCCCGAACCGGACATCCCGAAACTGAAGATCTCCGAGATGAAAGAATTTTCTCCGGATGTCCTGAAAAAAGAAATTCCCGAACTGGCTGGCTCGAAGCGCGCGCACTACAAAAAAGATTTTGGCATGACCGACAAGGAGATTGCGATTTTAATCGACTCCCCTCTCCTGGCAGAGTACTATGAATCCGTCGTTTCAACATTTTCAAGTGACCCGAAGAAAACCAGACTCGCTACAAATTATCTATTGAACAACACCGATTCTCTCCGACTCACAAAAATTTCAGCGGATAATTTCAGAGAATTGATATCCATGATCGCCGAGGGAACCGTTTCTTCGACGAGCGCGAGGAATATTCTTATGCTCATGCTGAAAGACAGAGATTCATCTCCGCGCGACCTTGCCCTGAAAAATGATCTGTCGCAGAAGAGCGATGTCTCGGCTCTCATTCCCGCGATCGAAACCGTGATCTCCGCCAACCCGAAAGCCGTCTTAGAATACAAATCCGGCAAGACCGCCTCGCTCCAGTTCCTCATCGGCCAGGCCATGAAGGTTACTAAAGGTTCCGCCAATCCGGAGGTTTTAAGGAAAATGATCGCCGAAAAGCTTGATAAAAGCTAATATCCCCTGCCCCGAACTATCATATCGCCTAATTTTTTGACTTTGGCATCGTCCATCACGGTCACTTCATGGATGTCGGGGTTGAATCCCTCCAGAGATTTTTTGGCCGCCGCAACGGCTTCAGGCGACACCAAGTCGGTCTTAGTGAGAATGATTATTTCTTTCTTTTTGGTAAGGCCGTGGCCGAATTTTTCAAGCTCGTTCCTGACTGTTTTGTATGCCTGAACGACGTCTTCATTCTCCAGAGAAACCAGATGTAGTAGGAGTTTAGTGCGCTTAACATGCCGCAAGAATTTATGACCAAGACCTTTGCCTTCGGAAGCTCCTTCGATAAGGCCTGGTATATCGGCCAGAATATAACCTCCCGGAAGAACGCCGAGATTCGGATCGAGGGTGGTAAAGGCGTAACTGCCGACTTTGGCGTGGGCGTGAGTGAGCGCGTTCAAAAGGCTGGACTTGCCGGCATTCGGCAGACCGATCAGTCCGGCGTCGGCTATGAGGTTCAGTTCGACGGTGAAGTCGGCTTCATCGCCGGCAAAACCCGGCGTTGATTGTTCGGGACGGATATTAGTCGAGGCCTTGAAGTGCTCGTTGCCGAGTCCGCCTCGGCCGCCGTGGAGTATCTTTTCATGCTGACCTTCCTCCGTCAATTCGACTGCCCGGCCGGTTTGCTTATTGATGATGATAGAACCGATAGGCAATTCGATGGTGCAGTCGCCGCCCGCTTTTCCCTGCATGCTCTGATTCTGTCCGTCCTGGCCATCTTGGGCTTCAAAATTCTTTACTGTTTTGTGTCTCGCCAGAATATTCATGTCGCGCACGGCTCGTATGTATACGTCTCCACCTCGACCGCCGTTGCCGCCGGACGCGCCGGCGTATTCCTTGCCCTTCTCGTGCCGCCAGCGGACCACCCCGACACCCCCGCGGCCGGCTTTCGCATGAAATTCTATTTCGTCGACAAGTGCCATGGCTTACTTATAGCAGATTAGAACCGGCTACGCTATTCCAGCTCCGCGACTTCTTCGAGTTTACGGTCGATTATTTTGGACTGATATTCAGCCGTTGAAGGCCGGTCGAACAGGAACCTGCCTTTGAACTTACGACCCTTTATGAACAGCGGAATCCAGTAGAGATCGTCGCTCCACATCTGGCTAAACGGTATTTCTTCAATATGGAACCACTGCGGCTTCATTTCCTCGGTTTCTTTCAGTTCGCCGGTATATTCACGCACCTTATATATATGGACTTCAAGCCGGCTAGTAGCGGATTCCTTGAAATCAAACTCTAGAATACCGTGCTTTTCCATGTAGCTGGCTTCCAAACCACATTCTTCGCGCATTTCGCGCTTGGCGGCTTCTTCAACAGATTCTCCAGGGGTAACCTTGCCGCCGAAGCCGTTCCATCTTCCAGCCCCAAAACCGCGTTTTTTCATGCCCAGAAGTATACGCGGGTGCTGGTGGACCAAGCATAGGGTCAGAATTTTTCTGGATTTTGACATTTCTATGGAATTTTTTACCATGATTCATAATATTAACAGATAGAATGACGGGTAGGATAGATACCTGCATATGCCTACAGATGCCTGGTGCGGCCATCACGGCATGTCGCCCTCAACCTCCGGTTTTCGAAATCTTGATGCATCAAGATTTTTTAGGGACATTTTTAGCAGAACTTTTAAAAGCGTGGCTAATCTATTAGACTGCTAAAAAATTTGTGTGACACTAAATCTTGGTGTATCATGATTTTGAAAAGGCCACTTTCGGAGAGAGACCTGGTCGCGCTCGCGGACGCGCTCGCGGACGCGCCCTTCTTCGAAAAGGAGCTTTTTTAATTGAAAAGTTTTATCACTAGTAATTGGCAATAGATGCATCGCCAATCAACATCCCCCAGGTTCACGCAATTAAGGCATGGCTTGCTAGAATTTGTCGTGCTCACAAGAATAGATTCCCGTGAAGGCGGATTTTACGCGAAGGAACTGCTCGATGATCTCGAAAAAACAGAATTTGCCACACCAAAAGGCACGCTGTATCCCCTTCTCGCGAAAATCAAGCGGGAAAACCTGGTTGTACAAAGCCGTGAAGAATCGGAAGAATGCACTCCACGCAAGTTCTATTATCTGACGCCCAAAGGTAAACACTTGTTAAGAGGTTACAGAATTTATTGGAAAATCATTAATAATGCCATGCGGAAGCTACGCCAACGACCAACTTGATCACTTTCCAGCTCCGTGACATTTTTTATATTTCTTGCCAGACCCGCACGCACATGGGTCATTTCTGCCCGGTTTAACATTCACACCTCCTTGCTCCTTTATCTGCCCTGTCTTATTTGAATTTTGCGTCGGAGCGGCTACCTGACTGGCCAGCGTATTTTTTATGACCGGCACGATGTTCGGCAAGATGCGCGTGAACTGCCCGCGCATCGCCGCCTGCATCTCCTTATAGAGCCTCAAGCCCTCTTTTTTGTACTCGACCAACGGATCGCGTTGTCCGTAGGCGCGCAGATTCACGCTCGAGCGCGTATAGTCCATGACCTCCAGGTGCTCGACCCAGAACATGTCTATCGTCTGCAATAAAATGATCCTCACCGCCGCCATGAACAGTTCGCGGCCGAATTCGAGCATCTTCTTTTCCACGATCTTGCGAGCTTCCTCATCGACGCCCGCATTCCCGCCGATCATCTCATTTAATTGAGCTTCCGCGTCCTCGAGCGAGCCCGTCAGCAACTTCCGACGGTTACCGTAAATAGTCTTGCGCTGATGGTTGATGACGTCGTCGAACTCCAGGACGTGCTTCCTGGAATCGAAGTTGAAGCCTTCGATCTTCTCCTGCGCGCTTTCGAGCGATCTGGAGATGAGCTTGTGCTCGATCGGCTCATCCTCCGGCATGCCGAGCTTGCCCATCATGGATTTGAGCATATCGCTGGCGAAAACCCGCATGAGC
>CAYITC010000037.1:0-4900 GCA_964366245.1 uncultured Candidatus Saccharibacteria bacterium | reverse complement strand
GCGGATTCTAAAGACACTGCAGTCTCTCCACAAGCATATCAGCGGCGGGCCAAGCGCCGCCGCGAAAAAGGTGACCATATGCCGCGAGATCACCAAGATCTTCGAGGAAGTGACGGCCGGCTCCCCGGAGGAAGTCCTGCGTCATTTTGAGACCCGCCCGGATACCGTGCGCGGAGAGTTCGTGGTCATTGTAAGCGGCGCTCGGTCTGGGTTATAATAGTTTCACTCATGTCAAAACGACAAGCATTGATGATCCTCGGCGTCATCGTTATGTTCATCCTCTATCTCGGTTTTCCGAAGAATTGGGATAAATTCCTGTTGCTTCTCGTCGGGCTCGTCATCATAGTCGTCGCCTACCGTCTGAAGCCTCCTCCACCCCCTTCCGGTTCCGGCGAAAATCCGCCCCAGAAAAAAGAGGAGCCGCCCTATGTCGATCATCATAGCCCGTCCTTATGAATCAGCTTCGCGAGCTGAATGTTCTGGGGATTTTAATCCCCTTGCCAGTTGACGGATTGGTGGTAGTATTTTGAACGGCGAAAGTAACCGTGTTCTTTTCAGTTTTCCGGCCTAGGAAACCGGAACACCCGATGTCGGTACGTTATCGGCAAATGGTGGTCAGAACGGCTCTGACAAGTGTTAGACGTGTCTACGCGCCAAAAAAACAAATGGGCATCATCCCAGAAGATAGGTTGGCTACACCCGTAGCCTTCAGTTCGGCATCCGCTCCAACGAACGGAAAGGCCATTAGACACGAGGCGGCAACACTATTTCAAATCCTCGGATTTAACCCCAGGAGGAAGAATGGTCGGCCGCTGTCCCTTAAAACGGCAACTCCTTACTTCCAGATGACCAACGGCTCGGTCGCCTTTCGGGATCTTCCGGAGGAGGAAAAGGAGAGACGAAGGCTGAAGGAGTTAAAGGACCGTCAGCATTTGCAGGGGTGCTGGGACACGTCTCACTGCCTGGGCCAGAGTAGCGACCAGGATGTCGGCCTCCATCCGGTCGCCATGCGACAGGCCGTCTAACACCCCTTCCTCAAACTGAATTTTTCTGTCTAACCTTTAGTGCAACCCCCGACGTCTGGATAACGTCGGGTTCAGTTTTTATATGGTATAATTTGCGGGAATAAAATCCCCATGAATGACGATCGCGTAACATATTTCGCGGAGACCGATGCCAGGAATAAACGGCTCAAATTCGGCATCAAAGCCAAGGACAGGACCCGCCATGTCTATGTCATCGGCAAAACCGGAATGGGCAAGTCCACTCTTCTGGAGAACATGGCCGTGCAGGACATAGTCAACGGCGACGGCATGGCCTTTATAGACCCTCACGGCAAGACTGCCGACCTTCTGCTCGAATATGTGCCCAAGGAACGCATCCGCGACGTCATCTACATCGCGCCCTTCGATGTCGAGCACCCCATCTCGTTCAACGTCCTTGAGAGCATAGATCCGCAAAAGAGGCATTTGGTCGTGTCGGGCCTGATGAGCACCTTCAAGAAGATCTGGGTGGATGCCTGGTCGGCCCGCATGGAATATATTTTGACCAACACCCTCCTGGCCCTTCTCGAATATCCCGGCTCAACCCTCCTCGGCGTCAATCGGATGCTCTCCGACAAGGAATACCGGAAGGAAATCGTTTCCAAGATCAGCGACCCCTCGGTGAAAGCCTTCTGGACGAAGGAATTCGCCGGTTACACCGAGCGTATGGCCGCGGAGGCCGTACCCGCCATTCAGAACAAAGTCGGCCAGTTCACGGCCAATCCGCTCATCAGAAATATGATAGGACAGCCTGTTTCCTCTTTTGATTTTCGCGAGGCGATGGACAGGCGTAAGATCATCGTCATCAATCTTTCCAAAGGCAAGATCGGCGACGAGAATATGAAGCTTTTGGGCGGGCTTCTCGTGACTAAAATATATCTCGCGGCCATGTCCCGCGCCGATGTCCCGGATCGGGTCATGCGGATGCTGCCGAATTTCTATCTCTATGTGGACGAATTCCAGAACTTTGCCAACGCTTCGTTCGCCGACATCTTGTCGGAGGCCCGCAAATACAAGCTCAATCTGACCATAGCCCACCAATACGTCGAACAGATGGATGAGGATGTCCGCGCGGCCGTTTTCGGCAACGTCGGCACCATGATCACATTCCGGGTCGGCGCCACTGATGCGGAAATGCTCGAGAAGGAATACGCTCCGCAATTCACTATCGAGGATCTGGTCAATCTTGGATTTACCCAGATATATCTTAAGCTTATGATAGACGGTCTGACATCGGCGCCGTTTTCAGCCGTCACCATGCCGCCGATCCCGCATCCGGAATCGTCCTATGTCAAAGAAATCATCGCGGCGTCCCGGGAACAGTTCGCCAAGCCGCGCGCCGGCGTCGAGGTCGATATCGTCAAGTTCCATGAGCCGGTGGCCAAGCCCGTGTCGGTTCCTAAGATCGCTATTGCCCCGCCGCCCATTTCGGCCCAGCCATCTCGTGGTTTGCCGTCATCATCAGCGCCATCATCCCAAATTCTGCCGCCAGTCGCGCCGCCTCGTCAGTTGCCGCTTCCAAAAAAGGAAGTGTCCCCGCCAGCGCCGATGGCTACTCCGGCTCCCGTGGCAAAACCAATTATCGTGCCTACTCCAAAGCCCGAAGCTAAACCCGTCCCGCTTTCTTCGCTGGCTAAAAAACCCGCGCCCCGCGTCGACCAGAAAACGCCGAATCGGAAAAATGTTGACGATCTGAAGAGCGCGTTGGCTGCCGTGCTCGGCGACAAGATGAAGAAACCGGAGGAACCGGCCAGACCAGCTTCGCAAGCTCCCGCGCCGAGCATGGCGGTTCCGCAACCTGCCGCTTTGAAACCGCCGGAACAGTTCCAAAATAAGCCGGAAGAGGTTCCCGAGGATGTTCTCAAGAAGGTATTGAAAGTCGAGTAGGACTGTGAAAGGATGACCCCATGAAGCTCGATCCCCTAAAATCGTGCAAAGCACGTCGTATCCTCATATTCTCCCTATCCTACTTCCCGCGTTTCGTCGGCGGGGCGGAGGTCGCCGTCAAGGAGATCACCGACCGGATACCGCCTTCGGAGATCGAGTTCGACATGATCACTCTGGGCGACGGGAGCTCCCCGACAGATGAAAGGCTAGGCAGTATCCGAGTCTACCGGATATTCAACTCAAATGGCTGGCCGCAAAAGCTGGCATTTCCATTTGCCGCATATCTCAAGGCGCAAAAACTCGCCGCCAATAAGCATTATGATCTCGTCTGGGCAATCATGGCCAGCTATGGAGGGCTGGCCGCTTTGCTTTTTAAAAGGAAGCATCCCGAAGTGCCCGTAATTTTGAACGTGCAGGAGGGAGATAATTTCAGACGCCGCAACGGATTTTGGCGGCCTCTTTTTAGGAGGATCTTCAGGAGCGCCGACCGCATCCACGCCATTTCGAATTACTTGGCCGGTTGGGCGCGCGACATGGGCGCGACATGTCCCGTCAACGTTGTGCCGAACGCAGTCGACTTCGGCCTTTTCTCAAAAGAAATTTTGGAAAATGACAAGGAATCCCTGAAGAAGAAGCTTTGCAAAAAAGAGGGGGACGTATTTTTGATCACAACTTCACGTCTTGTCGAAAAGAACGCAGTCGGCGACATCATCGATTCGCTTCAATACCTGCCGAAAAACGTAAAACTTCTGGTTCTCGGGCAAGGGCCGCTCGAAAAAGATCTGAAGCACCAAACACTGCGCTTAGGCTTGAACTACACCGATGAGCCGCCGGTGAATCCGGGCAACAGGATCCATTTCATCGGCTATGTTTCTCACGCTCTCATGCCGGCCTATCTTGCCATTTCGGAAGTTTTTGTCCGCCCGTCCCTGTCGGAGGGCTTGGGTATTTCATTCCTTGAAGCCATGGCGGCTGGCGTTCCTGTTGTAGGCACTTCGGTCGGAGGCATCCCTGATTTCCTGGAAGAGGGCGAAACGGGGGTGTTTTGCGAGGTAAAAAATCCGAAAAACATCGCCCAAAAGGTGGAGAAATACCTTAAGGATGCCGAATCCAGAGAGTATATTGTCAAGAAAGCCAAGGCCCTGGTCAAGGAAAAATATCAGTGGGAAAAGATCGTCGGCGACGTGAAGCGCGTATTTCTGGAATCAAAATAATGATAGACGCTCCAAAGCCCAAAAGACTGCTCTCCATCGGCACCGACCCGCTCCTGTTCAAGGAGGGAAGCGCCGTGCGCGAACGCATACGCGGATATGCCAAGGATTGGAACGAGATGCATATAATAGTTTCGACCGTCGGCCGCGACTTTGGGGAAACGACGATCGGCGACAATGTCTGGGTGTACCCGACGCGCTCTAGGATAAAGCTTTTTTATCCGCTCCACATGCGCAAGCTCGGCGCGAAGGGAGGCGAATCGCCGATGCAGTGCCTTGACGGCATCGATGCGCAGGCTGGGTGCGGCGCCCAGCGCCGTGGCCTCGTCGATCATGGCGTGGCGGCGCTGCAGGCTGGCCTTTTGCGCAGCATGCAGCGGAGCCTCGGCCAGGGCCATGGCCTGCTTGAACTGGGGCTGCAGCTCGGCAAACAGTTTCTCACCGATATGACCGCTCTCGCGCCAGCGTTCAGCGAACTGGCGCAATGCGCGGGCCGCACCCTTGAGATCTTCGCTGGCGGCCTGCTGCGCTGCCCAGGCCTTGATCTCTTCGATCAGCGCCAGGCGCTGTGCCTTGGACTGGGTGGTTTCCGTGCGCAGCTTGTCGTGCCAGGACTCGACCACCTTGTGGGCCGCGTTGCAGGCTTCGTCAAACTTCTTCCAGAGAGCGTGGTTGGCCGCGCTGCCCTGGTCGGCCAGCTTCCACTGCTCACGCAGGCTGCGCAGGGATTCCTAGATCGGAAGAGCACACGTCTGAACT
>CAYITC010000036.1:0-4928 GCA_964366245.1 uncultured Candidatus Saccharibacteria bacterium | reverse complement strand
ACTCGCAAGGAATTCCATATGCTCGAATATTTCATGAAGAATGCCGGCAAGGTCGTGGCGCGCGCCCAGATCATGGAGCATATCTGGACGGCTGATGGAAACCCTTTCTCGAACACCGTTGAAGCCCACATACGCAATCTCCGTAAGAAGATAAGCGTGGACGGACTTCCGAACCTCATAATGAATGTTCCCGGACGCGGCTATATCTTGGATACTCCTGAAAATCTAAAGCGTTTATAGCACCCGGAGCAAATCTTCATAACTTCTTGAACTTTTCTTCATGAAAATTTGAACTTTTTTTGAAGATTATTTGAACACCCGTTTTGTATGCTTATGCCGTTATGTGTCGACATAGCCTTACTAGAATAATGCGTAATGATGACGCGCATCTTCCATAAATACTAAAACTCGCTTTTGTTCGCGCGGCAGTGCGCAAAAGCCAAAACCCGAGCCGCGGGAATAAGCGGCTGAATAAGAGCGCCGGCATGGCTATCGACTGCCGGTGCTTTTATCTCACCGGCTTCTGCACGTCCCTGGCCGCCTTCCTATAGTTGCAGTAGTCACAGGCATTAGCGGGCTTAGACGGCTTGTCCAGGAACAGGTAAGCGCGATTCTCACGTCGAGTGGTTCAGTTAGAGATGGTGAGACGATCGCTGTTTGCGTAGAGAATGACACTTCCCTCGTCATGATTCCTGACGAGATCTGCCGTGGATTCTTCAACCACTGATCGCAAATCGAGTCATGTGCTCTATGCCACCTTGCTTGTGATGGTGGCATTTTTTGTCCACACGAATAAAAAAGCCTGCCGAGTTTCCAAGGCAGGCATGTTCAGACATATGGAGATGGTCATTATCGGACGCCGAGATAATCCTCGGCGTCCGCCACGACCTCGAACGCCTTTGCTTCGGCTAGACCGAGATATCGTTCGGGGTTTCGGAGTTTCTTTTTCAATTCTGGATGCATCGTGTGCAATATATCAGAACTCTCTTCTCGAAGAACACCCTCAACGGCATTGTAGAGCGAGACCCCTTCGGCGGCCGCTTTTGGGATGGCTCGATGATTCACGAGCTCATGTGCATCGCCGGCATAGCCGAGCATCTGGAGCGTGATATAAATCGGTTCCGCCATGATCAAGTCGCCTTGCAAGGCAAAATTTTTGGAACAAGCTTCTTTATCGACAGTGAGGCGCTCAAGGAAGCAGGGCGTTCCCCGGAGGAGTGTGTTGAGCTGCGAGACAATATTCACGACGATCGTCGGGAAATCCCTGGCAATCGCGCTATTGACGAGGTCGCGTTGATGGTCACTCAACATGACGTCAAGGACTTTGCCGAATTCGTTCTTCGTCTTGAGCCAAGTGGATTCGAGGTTCTCGAAGTTGATCGGATTCCTCTTGTGGGCCATCGTCGATGAGCCGACTTGGCCCTTGTCGAAAGGCTCGCAGAGCTCGCCAATCTCCGTGCGCATGAGATGCCGGCCGTCCCGGCCGAATTGGCCGAGAGCCGCAGAAATCTTTACGCAAGAGAACAGATAATCAGCCAGGGGCTCCGGCGACATGATCTGTGTGCTCACGCGGGCGGGTTTGAGACCGAGTTTGGCAAGGACCATCTCTTCGAAGATCTTGCCGTCACAACGAGCGGGTATGCCGGTTGCTACCTGTGCATTATAAGCGCCGACTGCACCGGAGATCTTGCCGATAAGACAGTCTGCGGCATTATTCGCACTCTGCACATTGACGAGAAAACGATTGAGGATCGTAGCGAGCCAAAATCCGACTGTTATAGGCAGAGCGTGCTGTCCGTGAGTCCGGCCGATTTGCGGCTGTCCGGCGAATTCGCTCGTGCGATTGACGAGGTGTTCGATAACTTCATCTGCTAGCGGCCTAACCGTGAGTCGGTGAGCCGTCGCAAACTGGATCGAACGCGCGGTATCGATAGCATCATAGCTCGTAAGTGGAATGTGGATCCACCGACACAAGCTCGGATGGACTCTTTCTTGGGCGATTCTGACCCACGCTCGGATGTCGTGCTTTGTTATCTTACGTTCCACTTCATCAACTTGTGTCGTTGTGATAGATAGAAGGTCTTTTTCGACCTCCGGAGTGAGGAGTGCGATCACGTCTGTCGGAATAACACCGATTTCACCGAGCACCTTCATCGTAGCAATCTCCACTTGGGCAACAGCTCGAAAGAGATTGTCATAACCAAAATAATCTTGAAGATTCTTCGGCTGATAGCGTGGATTTCCTGGCAAGGCTAGGTTTGGCATAAATAGTTTTCTCCATTTTTTTGATTGAATTTTCAAGGCCTGCACTTATCATACTCAAATAAATCCAGAAAGCAAATTCTGCACATCCCTGGCGGCTTTGCGATAACTGCAGTAGTCGCAATTCTCGGCCGGCTTCGGCGGTTTTTCGGCCGTTAAACATTTCTTCAGATCTTCGAGCGTGTCGGCCACCCAGGAGCTGTCCCCTTTGTAAGGGATGAGGTCTATGTCGAACTCCAGCTTGGCGTCGAACGCTTTCCTATCGGTCTTGCCGTTGCAGTATACGAAATAACCGGTGTCGGAGACTTTGAAATCATTCATGCGGAAAAGCCACTGGTAGACTTCCATCTGGCGTTTGTAGCCGATCTGCCATTCTTTATCAAGCGTGACTTTTTCTTCCTTGCTCGTAGCTTTGTAGTCAACGACTATGAGTTCGCCCTTCTTGTTGACCCAAACATCATCGATGGCACCGGTGATAAGCATGTTCGTCGGCTCGTGCATGTATTGAACCCCTTTGAACGTATCGCGCCATGTATCCATGCGATCGTCGGCGAAAGGCACGATACCCTTGAGTCCGTAAGCATCCATAAGGGGATGGGCTGACTTTACGGCGCGGTGAATGTCGAATTCCTTTTTAAGCAGAGTATCCACGGCTAAATTAAGGTTAAAGGGAAAGCCTGGCGGCCTACCCACTCCCAACCGTCGGTCCAGATAAAAACATAAGGGGCAATTCAGGAACAGGTCGATCTTGGAGCGGCTGACCTTGAAAGGCTCCGTGCTTTTCGGATCGAACAAGCCCTTGGTCCGGCGCGAATTGTAGTATTCAGACATCTGTTACTTCGCCGCTTTCGTGACCTTAGTCATGACGACGGGCGTGATCGGCTTGTCACCGGCACCGACCGGAACAGACGCGATCGCGTCCAATACGTCCAGCCCGGAAACGACTTTGCCAAAAATAGTGTATTTGTTCGGGAGCGGATAATCCTTATGCACTATGAAGAACTGGCTACCGTTGGTGTCCGGTCCGGAATTGGCCATAGCCACCGTGCCGCGGACATAACCGGCCTTATATGAGAGCGCGGCAGGATTGAGCTCGTCGGCGAACTTATACCCCGGGCCGCCTGTGCCGTTTCCGAGAGGGTCCCCGCCCTGGATCATGAAATCCTTGATGACGCGGTGGAAGATGAGACCGTTGTAAAAGCCCTTGTCGGCAAGCGTAAGAAAGTTCTTGACCGTGTTCGGCGCATCCGCGTCATAAGTCTCGAAGACGATCTTGCCCTTGCTGGTTTCTATGGTCACTGTATGCATATTGTTTTTTACTGATTGGTTGGTAGAAGTCGGCGCAGACGCTGTCGGAGTCTGGGCCGGAGGCGTGGAAGTCGCAACGGAGGCCGTGGTAGGACTTTCAGTCGGAGTAAGTTGCAGATTACGGTGATCCAGGAAATACCATAGGACTCCGATGATCATGATCGCTATCAGGCCGATTACCCATTGTGATGTCGCGCTCATAGTCACATTTTATACAGTTCTTTGGCTTTTGCAACCACTAGCTTCTCGGCTTTATCGAGAGACACGCCGATAATGCCCGCCCCCGCCGCCGCTTTATGACCGCCGCCGCCCAGAGCCACGGCCAGCTTGGACACGTCATACTTATTTTCATCGCGCGTACGCAAACTGACTTTGATCTCGCCTGGCTTAATCTCAACGAGCGCGACATCCAGGTCCCAACCGATGACAGTCCTTAAGATAGACGAGATTTGAACGCTGCCCATATCCTGCTCGGTTATATCATTCTTGACGATAACCTCATTAGGCACGGAAGAGATGACGAGCTTTCCGCCCAGAAAATATTTGATATTGCCAAGAGCCACATGCTCATAGGCGATGGAGGCCGGCGTCCGCGAATTTTCCATCCGATCGAGCAAGCCGGTGAAATCGATGCCTGTCTCGACGAGCTTGGCCATGATCTCATAAGTTCGTACGCTGGTAAGCCGGTATTTCAGCCCGCTCGTATCGTTGTAAATGCCCATGAACAGATTGGAAGCGATCTCGGGCGTCATTTTTATGCCCCATTCGGAGAATACATCGTAAAGAAGCTGGGCGTTTGCGGGGTAAGTGTCTTCAATCAGGTTTATGGCGCCGAACTTCTCGCTTGAGCGATGGTGGTCGATTATCACGGTCGGTATGGACAACGGGAACTCAAGCTTTTTCGTTCTGGTGACCATTTGCGGCGCCGAACTATCCTGACAGATAAAGAGATCGAATTCCCTCAAATCAATTTCCGAAAAGTTCTTACGGATTATCTGATCCGCGCCGGGAAAATGCATGAAGGCTTCGGGTATCTCTGAATCGCCTTTTATAACCGTAACTTTCTTGTCCATTTGCTCCAGAGCAAATTTCATGGCCAGAGCGGATCCGACCGAATCAGGATCAGGTTTTGGATGGCAATGCAAAAGGATGGAACCTGCTTTTTTTATCTCGGCCAAAATTAAGGTGGCTTTTTCTTTCATGCGGACATCCTAGCACAAATATGGTATATTTTTCGATATGGAACGAACCTACATAAAAGACTTGAAAAACAAAGACGGTCAGGAAACCGATATCAAAGGCTCGGTGGATGTGCGCAGAGACCATGGAAAGCTCATATTTATCGATTTTCGCGACTC
>CAYITC010000035.1:0-5421 GCA_964366245.1 uncultured Candidatus Saccharibacteria bacterium | reverse complement strand
CACTTATTTCTATACGGCCGTGACTTTCGATCCCAAGATGATCTCCGAGAATCTCCAGCGTTCCGGGGCCTTTATTCCCGGAGTCAGGCCCGGCGAGCATACGCAAACTCATCTAGGCAACATCGTCACGCGCATCACGCTCGTCGGCGCGCTCTTCCTCGGCATAGTGGCTATCCTGCCCCTCATTATCCAGGTATTCTCGCCTGACGCCACGCAGTCGTTCGCGGTCGGCGGCACGGCTCTGCTCATCGTCGTATCCGTAGTTCTTGATCTTCTGAAGAAGATCGAAGCCCAGGTCGCGATGCGCGAGTACTAAGATGAAGCTACAGGCATTTATATTCATGGGACGACCAGGTTCTGGGAAAGGCACGCAGGCTGGTCTTCTTGTGGAGCTTCTCAAGAAGATTGATCCCGTTCACGAAGTCCTGCATATTGAGACCGGAGCAGAGTTTAGGAAATTCAATGAAGGCCCGAGTTTCACTGCCAAACGGAACAAGGAATACGTGGATTCAGGCATACTGGTGCCGGTATTTATGACTGTCTACGTATGGGGCAATACGCTCATAAATCGTTTCGACGGCAACCAGCACGTCGTATTTGACGGTACACCGCGAAAGCTCTTGGAGACCCAGCTTCTTCAAGATGTCTTCCCATTCTACAAGCTCAAATCGAATGTCATTTACCTAAACGCGCGCAAAGAAGAGACGACTAAGCGTCTGATGTTGCGCGCCAAGACACAATGGCGAAAAGACGACAACGAAACGGGCATAGCAAAGAGGCATGATGAATATGAATTGCAGGTGCAGCCTTCGATTGATTATCTGCGCAAGCATCCCGAGATGCGCTTCCATGACATAGACGGCATCGGCACTATCGAAGAAGTGCATGCCCGCATTGTCAAGGCGCTCGGTCTTTAGTAGCTTGTATCCATGATCACGATAAAGACAAAGAAGGACATAGCGGTCCTCCGGGAGGGCGGACAGCGGCATGCTTTTATCATGCGGGAACTAGCCGACATGGTTAAGCCGGGCGTTACTACTGCCGAGTTGAATCGCCGGGCCGAAGAGCTTGTCGCCAAAGGCGGGGATAAGGCCGCTTTTTTGGATTATAAGCCGGCGGGGGCATCCCGGCCTTATCCCGCGTCTCTTTGCGTTTCGATAAATGAAGAGATCGTGCACGGCATTCCGAACGAAAAGGAGAAGATCATCAAGGAAGGCGATATCGTGAGCCTTGATCTTGGTCTGGTCCATAAAGGCCTGATAACCGACGCGGCAGTGACGGTTGCGTCCGGCCAAACTTCCAAGGAGCTCCAAAAACTGCTTAAAATAACAAAAGAGGCTCTCATGGCCGGAATCAGAGAAGCCAAAGGTGGTAGGCGCGTGGGCGACATCTCAAATGCCATAGAAAAGGTCGGCACAGCCGGAAAGTTCGGCATCGTCGAAGAATTGTCAGGCCACGGCGTCGGTTATAGCGTTCATGAAGATCCTTATGTGCCGAATTACGGCGAAGCCGGCAAGGGGGAAGTCTTGAAGCCCGGGATGGTCATCGCCGTCGAGCCGATGTTCAACCTGGGAACGCATGAGATCAAGCTGGACAGGGATGGATATACATACAGGACGGCAGATGGAAAACCGTCGGCCCATTTCGAGCACACCATTTTGATCACGAAAGGCGACCCGGAGGTATTGACTTTTTAATCAATTTGTGATAGATATAAGCCGTAAAAAGCACTTTTAAAACTTTGCAGTTGCGGCGTTCTTTGAGGGTTTGACATGAGTGTGCGCGAACCTTGAAAGAACGTCGTAACAACAAAAAACACGATGATCGCTAGCGTTATTCCAAGATCATACGATCTTGGCGAGAGCGATATACAGGACATTGTCTCGAAAGAGACGCCGTCCCAAGAAAGACAAAACCATGAGCGAACTCATGCTCGATGTTAGTCAGGCGCACGAACTCAAGCTGGCGTTCCGCCGCGAGGGGCCGTGGACGAACGAGGATATCAAAGCACTCTCCGAGCGCAAAGGTCTCCTTCGCCAAGTCTATGACGTCCTTCATGGCACCGCCGAGATTGTCGTCAAAGCAGTTGCTCCAGTCGCCGAAAAGATCACGGAAAAAGTGGAGCAGGTCACGAAGAAATTCACGGTCTGGATCCGCGCCAAGGTCGGCGGTCTCACCAAGGCCCAGATCGTCGAAAAGTTGAATGGCACGGATGCCGGCGACGGCAAGACGTTCCAGATCAACGAATATGCCCAGAACGTCCTCGCCAAGAAGGAGTGCACCATCACGGAGAAGGCCGAAGAAACCGAATTCGCGACCGCATCTCCTCGGGACCTCGGCTTCACCAAGAACCCCATGACCAAGGAGTTCCTGGCCGACGACTTCCTGGCGCCGTTCGGTCTCGAACTCTGTCGTCCCGACGACGGCCCGTCCCTCCGGCGTGCCTACACCGACCAGCCCGATGGCGAATGGTTGCCGATTGCCATGAAGCCGATCTTTTCGGGCGGCGACTGGGGCGTGTTCAGCCTCCGGCGCCTTGGTTCCGGGCTCTGGCTCCGCACGGGCTTCAGCGCCGACCCCGGGGCTCGCTGGGCTCTCGTCGATCGGTTCGTGTTCCGCGTTCGCAAGATTGTTCAGTCCTAGGTCCTTGTCCCTTGGCTCTTGCCCTCGGATTTTGGAACTTAGTTCTCGGCCCGCACTTTCGCAAGAAAGAGCGGGCCTAAAATTTTGGCGCTTTTGCTCTGATGCAAAAAGTCCTGTATTATTAATCTCTATGAAAAATCAAAAATCTCCGCACTTCAAGCACGAGCGCACGATGGTCATAATAAAGCCGGATGGCATCCAGAGGAGCCTTATGGGCGAGATAATCGGCAGATATGAAAGGATCGGCCTCAAGCTCGTCGCCGCAAAGATGTTCGTGCCGACGGCGGACATGATCGAAAAGCACTACACTCTCGATCCCGAGTGGCGCGTCAAAACAGGACTGAAGACGATAAAGGGCTATACGGACAAAGGCCAGACCCCACCATCAATGGACCCGCGCGAAATAACAGGCATCATTCTAAAAAATCTGGCGAAATATCTGACGAGTGGCCCGGTTCTGGCTATGGTTTGGCAGGGAGCTCATGCCGTCGAGATCGTTCGCAAGCTGACGGGCGGAACCGAGCCTCTGACTTCGGATGTCGGGACAGTCCGCGGCGATTATATGCTTGATTCGTACAAAATGAGCGACCAGGACGGCCGCGCCATCAGGAATCTTGTCCACGCCTCGGGCACCGTCAAGGAAGCCGAAGATGAAATCAAGCATTGGTTCAAAAAAGAGGAGCTGATGGACTATAAAACCGTGCAGGAATCTATCCTTTATGATGTTAACTTGGACGAGATCCTGGAATAGTGTCATAACTATCTTTTGCACTTGCGCTCTCCGGAGGGAGGTCTAAAATGAATGCAGGTTGCGAGAGTATTATTCTACAAAATTAAAATTTTACGGGAGGTCAATGATCCCGCCCCCTTGCGCTTATGCGAAGATGAGCGCGGAGGAGCGGGATCGGATTCGCGGGCGCCTTGGCGTTCCGTGTGAGATCACCCACCTGCGCAAGCGGGTTGATACTCGAGCAACCTATCAAGAACATCGCTCCAAAGGCGGTGTTTTTGAATCAGCAGATTCAGCTACTGGGTGTTTTGCTATAATGTGAGACATCATGTTTAATCAAAACCCAAAAGTGATGTTCGCGACCGGCGTGGGGACCGTGACAGGCTCCAATTTTTTGTTGCAGTCACCTAGCGGCTCGAATATTCTGGTTGACTGCGGACTTGTTCAAGGTGAAAAGGTGGCTTTGGGAGTGAATAGAGAGCCTTTCTCATATGATCTCCTCTCTATCCAAGCTCTCCTTGTTACTCATGCCCACCTGGATCATGTTGGCCGCATACCTAAACTAGTCAGAGAGGGCTTTCGCGGCCCCATCTACTCGACTCCACAGACTAAGGACTTGGCAGAACTGGTGTTAAATGATGCAGTAGGAATACTAGCCGAAGAAGCAAGACGCGATGGTGTTGTGCCGCTATACGATATCCATGATGTCGAAAGAGTTTTTCCTCTCTGGAAGACCATTCCATATCACCAGGAGTTTAAGCCTGTTTCTGACATCTCGGTTGTGTTCAAAGACGCGGGCCACATACTTGGCTCGGCTATGATAGAGATATCGAGTGGGGGAAAGAAGATTCTATTTACGGGTGATCTCGGTAACTCTCCAGCCCCGCTTCTTCGAGATACTGAACCTCTAGGCGATGTCGACTACCTTGCCATAGAGAGCACATATGGAGACAAGAACCATGAACCCAAGGAGGAGCGTAGAAAAAAGCTAGAAGATGTCATCAAGGCAACATTGGGGCAGGGAGGCACTTTGATCATACCGGCCTTTTCGGTAGATCGCACCCAGATACTCCTCTATGAACTCAACAATCTCATGGAATCCGGGCGGATAAAGCGCGTGCCTGTATTTGTCGATTCACCCATGGCCATCAGGGCTACAGATATTTACAAGGACAACGAAAGCCTTTTCAATGACCATGTGCGTGAAGAGATACGCAAGGGAGATGACATCTTCCATTTTCCCAGTCTTGAATATGCCATGACACAGAATGACTCCAGGCATGCAGATAGGCTAAAGGGACCCAAGATCATCCTTGCCGGATCGGGAATGTCCGTCGGCGGACGCGTCATAACCCATGAGGAGCATTTCCTGCCTGACTCGAAAAGCACGATCCTGCTCGTGGGCTATCAGGCGGCTGGTTCGCTCGGGCGGGAATTAGCGGACGGCGCCAGAAAAGTGAGGATCCATGGCAGGGAGATATCTATAAAGGCTAGGATAGAGACTCTGTATGGGTATTCAGCGCACAAAGACAGCGATCATCTGGTGGAGTTCGTTTCCACGGGAACGTCGAGGCTAAAAAAAGTCTTTGTCATCATGGGCGAACCCGGATCGTCAATGCATTTAGCCCAGCGACTGAACGACGAACTGGATGCCCATGCGGTCATTCCTGAAAAAGGAAGATTTTACGAGCTGGAATAGGTAGGAGCATTCAAGACATCGTCTGCGGATGTGTCTCGGAAAAATGTCCTGAATGCTCCTATTTCACCAGAGCGACCACTTTCTTGAAAGTTTCAGGCTTGAATTCGGCGAGATGGGCCAAAGATTTGCGGTCGAGAGCCAGGCCTTTTTTCTTGGCGGCTCCGATGAATCTGCTATAGGTGAACTTTTCGTCAATGGCGCGGAGGGCGGCGTTGATCTTCACATTCCAAAGCCGGCGGAAATCACCCTTTTTGTCTCGACGATGAGCGAAGGCGTAGGCGCCGGCGTGGGCGAGGGCTTCGTTGGCGGCGCGTTCATTGGTGGAACGGCGGTGCCTAGATCGGAAGAG
>CAYITC010000034.1:660-5601 GCA_964366245.1 uncultured Candidatus Saccharibacteria bacterium | reverse complement strand
CGGGCGTAGGGATGATAGACCGCTTTGTCTATCTCACTGATAGCGCGGGAGGGAAGCTGATTTTGGAGATAAAGGCTCTGGTTACTCCATAAACAAATGAGACGACTACTGACAGTTCTGGGAATCATCATCGCCGCTTTCGCAGTGGTGGTGATCCTTAAAAATCTGCCGGCTACCGCGGACATATTCTGGGTCGCGAGCAATCAGGGCGCGTGGCTCCTGCCGCTCGTCCTGCTCTCATCGGTGTTGGACAGCGTCCATCCGTGCTCGTTTTCCATTCTACTCATCACGATCGCGTTCCTATTCGGGATGCAGATGACGCGAAAAAAGATCTTGCAGATCGGCGGAGTGTATATCCTGGGAATATTCGCGGCGTACTTCGCCATCGGCTTGGGCATCCTGCAGATCCTGCACCTCTTCAACACCCCGCACTTCATGGGCAAGGTCGGTGCGACGCTACTCATCCTGTTCGGTGTCCTGAATCTGGCGAATCACTTCTTCCCCCGGTTTCCCCTTAGATTGAAACTCCCTTCTTCGGCGCATACGGCCATGGGCCGGCTCATGGAAAAGGCTTCCGTTCCAGCGGCTTTCGGGCTCGGCATCCTGGTCGGCTTGTGCCAATTCCCATGTATGGGAGGACCGTATCTCATGGTCATAGGGCTCCTGCGCGATCAAGTCACTTACTTCACCGGCCTCGGCTATCTCCTGCTCTATAACGTCGTCCTTATAATCCCGCTTGTGGCGGTGCTCTGGGTAGCGGCCGATAGACTGCTTGTCGAGAAAATGCAGGAGTGGAAAAAGCGCGAAACCAGCAAGCTCAAACTATGGGCGGGACTGGCGATGGTCATTATCGGAATATTAATCTTCTACATCTAACATGGACAAGAAAGCACCGGCGACAACGCCGACAGCCGCGCCCACGATGGAAGGATTCCTGACGAAAGTCGAAGCCTTGAAGAAAAAAGGCGGGGCTGACCTCACGACGGGAGAAGATCTATCGATCGCCGTCATGAATCTGATCTCGCTTGAAGAGCACTTCTTCTTCACCGGCGTAAAGACCGGGAAAGACGGTTATTTCGACGCGTCGCTCGAGATCAGAGAAATGCGCAAAAGTTTACTGGCCAAGCTCATGCCGGAAAACGAAGGCGAGACCTGGTGCATATCCAAGCATCTTCTCTCGGCGACGATGCGCCTCATGGAAGTCGGGAACAAGCTGAATTCCGAAGGGAATAAATCCGGAGCCAAAGGAATGTTCGAAAAAGCCTACAAGGTCTACGCGATCTTCTGGGCTCTGAAATTACGACTATTAAAAGGCGACACGATAAAGGAAACCGCGAAGAACAGCGTTACCTTGGAAGATCTCGTCGCCAAGCTCGCTAATTGCTGTGAAGAATAATCATGGACAATGAAAATAGAAGAAATCTGCCACTAACACTGCCGGGGGCGATCGTCATCGCCACCGTGATCATATCAGGCTCACTATTGTACAAATTCCAGCCGCCAGGCCCGGAAGTTCCAGCCGCCAAAGAATCCGCCCGGACGCAATCGCAGAAGCGAGCTTCTTTGGAACTTGAAGAAACGGTCCTGCCGTCGGGCGGCGTTCTTTTGCCGGTAGTCTGGGGCGATTTGGGCAGAAAACTCGTGGAAACCAGAGCGATTGACGGGCTAAAAATGGCCGCGTTGTATGAACAAAGAGGACAATGGAGCGAAGAATATAAAAACCTGCTCGAGGCGGACGACAACGGCCAAATTCGGCTGACACGCGACAACTCGGGCTACATTCTCAATTTGCTTTGGGCGCTCGGCCTGGCCAACAAGAACCCCATTCTGGAAACCGGGGAGATGTCTGATCCGAAATACGGCGGGGCGGGAAAGTTCGCCTCGACCGGCGGATGGACGCTGGCCAAGGGTTCGGGAATGGAACATTATAGCCGTTACAGGCTCATTCCTCTTTCCCGGGATCAGCAAGCCTTGGTGGAGAAAGTCTCCAAAGGCATATACAGGCCGTGTTGCAGAAATTCGACGCATTTTCCCGACTGCAATCACGGAATGGCGATGCTCGGGCTTCTTGAGCTAATGGCTTCGCAGGGAGTAAACGAGCCTCAAATGTGGAAAACCGCGCTCGCGGTGAATTCTTACTGGTTTCCGGACGCATACATGAATATGGCAATGTACATGAAAAGCCTCGGAACCCAATGGGCCGACGCGGATCCGGCGGAAATGCTCGGCGCGAATTACTCGAGTTCTTCGGGAGCGCGAAGGATATCCCAGATGTTCAATTCGGGAGGCTCGCTCGGGGGCAACGGTTGCGGAGTCGGTGGCGGGGCACAGCCGCCAATCCAGGCGCCAAAACAGCAAACCGGCTGCGGAATATAGCCGGCAATCGGAATAGCGGCTATAATGGCCAGGTCATGAACCAGAAACAGACCAAAAAATTCCATGTTTCCGGAATGCATTGCGGCGCCTGCGTTCTTCTAACCGAAAGCGTCATAAGCGAACTCCCTTATGTAAAGTCGGTTAAATCAGATCTCCACGATCACTCGTTAGAAATAACGGGTGATTTTAGCGATAGTACCGACCAGGAAATCGTGTTCGAGCTGACCGCTCTCCTTAAGCCTCACGGCTACGCTGTTCTCGTGGAAAGGATCAGTCCGCGAAAAAACTGGTCGGAATTCAAGACGGCCGTTCCCATCGCGGCCGTCTTCGTGGCGCTTTTCGTGGCGCTTCAGAAAATGGGGATAGTGAACCTCGTCGACGCGAGCGACGTGACATACGGGACCGCGTTCATGGTCGGAATCGTCGCTTCTCTCTCGACCTGCATGGCGGTAGTCGGGGGACTTGTTCTGTCCATGTCCGCCACGTTTGCCAAGGAAGGCGACAGGATCAGGCCCCAGCTCATGTTCCACGGCGGACGGCTTGTGTCGTTCTTCATACTGGGCGGAATCATCGGTTCCATAAGCTCGGCCTTTACGCTCTCGGTCTCGGCCACGTTCGTCCTAAGTTTTATCATAGGCATAGTGATGCTCATTCTCGGCGTCAATCTTCTAGGTACTTTTCATTGGGCGAAAAAGCTAGAGCCGTCTATGCCGAAATTCATCGCCAAACACGCTCACGGCGTATCGAAATTCAATCATACCCTCACGCCGCTCCTCGTCGGCATCGCGACATTCTTCCTGCCCTGCGGGTTCACGCAGTCGATGCAGCTCTACACGCTTACTGCCGGCGGCTTCCTCGAAGGGGGGTTTACCATGCTCGCGTTCGCTCTCGGCACATTGCCCGTCCTCGCTTTGGTAAGTTTTAGCTCATTTGGCATAAAGAACAATTCCAGGTCGGGGATTTTTTTCAAAACCGCCGGACTTGTCGTGATAGCGTTCGCCCTGTTCAATCTCGCCAACAGCCTGGCTGTTATGGGCTGGATACCGCCGATCTTTGATTTTTAGTATACTCTCCATATGAAGTTCGTTTTTTATTCCATTATTGTCGTTATCGCGTTTTTTACCGGAGCGTATTTTTTTCTGAACGGCGCACCTTCTTTTACCACCGACATCGGTAGCCCGGCGAACAATGTCTCTATCGCCGATGGGATTCAAGTCGTGGAAATAAAGACCAAGGGCGGCTATCAGCCCAGGTACGGCGCGGCAAAAGCCGGCATCCCGACGATTATACGCTTCAATACCAGCGGCACCTTCGACTGCTCTTCCTCGGTCCGCATTCCGAGCCTGAATATCAGCAAAAACCTTCAGGTGTCCGGAATTACGGATATTGACATCGGCAGTCCGAGCGCGGGCAAACTTCAAATAATGTGCAGTATGGGAATGTATAGACTCGAAATCGATTTTCAGAGCTGATCAGTCTGATATGCGCCCGCGAATCCCGAGCTTCCGAGCAATCCGCTCCGATACCTGTTAAAATGTAAAGATGAGCAAGAGAGTTTTCATAACCAGAAGGATACCCGATATCGGAGTCGACATGCTCAAGGCCAAGGGGTATGCGGCGGATGTGTACCCGGAAGACAGAATCCTGACGCATAAAAAGCTTGTCGATATCCTTAAAAAGGGGAGCTATGACGCGGTTCTGTGCCTGTTGACGGACGCGATTGATGCCGCGGTTTTCGACTCGGCTCCCTCTGTCAAGCTGTACGCCAATTACGCCTCCGGCTATGACAACATCGATGTCGCAGAAGCCAAAAGGCGCGGTATAACGGTCACGAACGCGCCCGCCGATTTGACCTCCGAAGCTGTCGCGGAACATACGATCGCTCTCATTCTCGCCTTGGCCGCCCGGATCGTCGAGGCCGACGAGTTCGTGCGTCTCGGCAAGTACAAGGGTTGGTCGCCGATGAATTTCATCGGTACGGACATTCTTGGCAAGACGCTCGGCCTTATCGGCGCGGGCAGAATAGGCGAACGAGTCGCCTATTATTCCAAAGGATTGGGCATGAAGATCATCTACACCGATGTGGTCAGGAACGATCGGATCGAAAAAGAATACGGGGCCGTCTATCGCGGTTCAGTCGAGGAAGTCCTCCAAGCGGCCGATGTCATCAGCCTGCATGTTCCGTTGCTTGACTCGACGAGGCATCTCATAAATGAGGCTCGTCTGCGGCTCATGAAGCCGACAGGCTTTCTTATCAATACCTCCCGCGGCCCGGTCGTTGACGAGAAAGCGTTAGCGGAGGCGCTAAAGGAAAAGACCATCGCCGGCGCCGCCCTCGACGTCTTTGAATTCGAGCCCAAGACGGTTCCCGGTCTCGCGAAACTGGACAATGTCATCCTTACGCCCCATATCGCTTCGGCAAGCATCGAGGCGCGCGATCAGATGGCTGAAATAGCGGCCCAAAATATCATTGATTTTTTTGAGGGTGGAAAACCGCGGAATATCGTAAATCCTTAATACCATGACCGGCAAACTTATATTAGCGCGTCATCATGAATCTGAATG
>CAYITC010000034.1:0-650 GCA_964366245.1 uncultured Candidatus Saccharibacteria bacterium | reverse complement strand
GATCTCGGCCTGCGCGATCGCCACTTGGACCAGTACGGCTTCGATAAATCAAAAGACATGGGCCTTCTCATCAAGGACATCCGGATTGACTACGCTTTCGCCTCGATGCTTGTGCGCTCGATCGAGACGCTTTCGTGCATGCTAAATATATGCAAGAGATACGAAGTCCCGACGGAACACTCCGCCGCCTTGAATGAGCGCGATTACGGCGACTACACGGGCAAGAATAAATGGGAGATGGAAAAAATCCTCGGGGAGGAAGAATTCAAAAAGCTCCGGCGCGGCTGGAATTACCCCATACCTCACGGCGAATCGCTCAAGATGGTGTATGATCGCGTTCTCCCGTACTTCCTGGAGAAGATCTTACCGCGCGTCAAAGAAGATAAGAATATCTTGGTCGTGGCGCACGGCAACTCTCTCCGCGCGTTGATCAAATATATTGAGAATATTTCCGATGAGAGAATAGCGGACGTCGAAATGCCATTTGGCGCGATTGTCATTTACGATCTCGATCAAGATGGTCGGATGCTCCGTAAAGAGGTCCGCGAAACAAGATCACATGTACCCGCATGACGCACTCTAAGGCACAAATCGTGGCAACGATCGGCCCGGCATCCGAAAAGCGCGATGTGCTTAAGGCCATGTTTGAA
>CAYITC010000033.1:0-5613 GCA_964366245.1 uncultured Candidatus Saccharibacteria bacterium | reverse complement strand
AAAAAATCATTGATAAATATCAGGTTGAAGAAAAATGCGGGTTCGTCTGCAATCCCAATTTGGCTAGGAGCTCGATCTCGCCGGATTTCGTATCGGGAAGTGTTGGGCCCTTTTTATCGCCTCTCGAGATCCGCTCAATATCATACATAAAGGTATTCAAACGGCGCGAGGCCGTGATCTTCGAGTCCAGTTGTCGAATCGATCCGGCCGCGACATTCCTGGTATTGGCGAAAAGCGGCTTGTTTTCTTTGACGCGCTCATCATTGATGCTCGCAAGATCATCGACGCTCATCCAGATTTCGCCGACGGCGATCATGTCCGCTTTTTCCGTCAGATCCAGCGGCACGCTTCTGATCGTCTTAACATTCCGGGTAACGTCCTCGCCGACCGTTCCATCGCCCCGAGTCGCTCCCCGCGCGAGCTTGCCGTCTTCGTAAGTAAGAATGATCTTCAGTCCGTCTATCTTCAACTCACAGCAATACTCCAGCCTCTCATACCCAGTACGATTTGGGGAATCGTCGGCGATTCCCGCTTTGGCCATGAAATTTTTGACGCGCTCATCCCATTTTTTGAGTCCGCCAAAGTCAAAGACATCATCGAAGGACCACTGCACTACTTCGTGCTTTACCTTTTTGAATTCCTTTAACGGCTCACCACCGACACGCTGTGTAGGGCTGTCCGGTGTTGTTAGGTCAGGATATTCAGCCTCTATCGCTTCTAGTTCCTTAAATAACGAATCATATGCCTCATCGCTAATCTCCGGCTTGTCTTCCGTATGATACAAGCGCCGGTGATGCTCAATCGTCTCCTTGAGTTTAGCCAGTCTTTTGATAGTTTCCGCTGGGACCTTCATTCTTTAAGTATACATTCTTTCTGCCGTCAAACTACCAAACTCCGGTCTGAATAAGGCGCAGGGCACGTTCTACCGTACCGGTATTCGTCGTATTCGGAACCGGTCCGGCTGAACAGAGATTGTATCCGCGCGCGTCGATTATAGTCATGGGCTGGCTATTCGATGGGTTGAGACCCGTGGTAAATACGAGCAAGGCGCAAGCATCCGTGGTCACCGCTCCGTTATTAAAAGACAAAGACACGTAACCCGTTTGCTGTCTCACCGGAGTCTGGACATTGCCGGTTATGATGCCTGCCGGAGATATGGCCGGCGTGCCGACGGCGGACAAAGTGACCGTGCCCGTGCCGCACTTCAGTGTCCCGCCGGTCGTCGAGGCAAAGCCTCCGGAATTCGTCCAGTTGGCCGCGCTTATGGCGCATTCTATGCCGCTGTCGGCGGCGTAAAAAGAATATATAGAATTCCTGGCCGAAACGGCCAGTTCGTGTTGCTTGCGGCTCAAATCGACGATGAACACGGCCACGCCCAAGACCAGCGTCGCGGTCAGAACCGAGAATAACAGGGTGTAGCCGCCTTTTTTATTTGAAAATCTGCTCATTGGTTTGTCCTTCAATTTGCTCGTCATCTTAGCGTGCTGGTTAATTCGCTGGTCATGATTACGCTGTACGGTATCCCCCCTTCATTCCAATAAACTTCCACGGTAACGCCGCATTCTTCCGAGCTGGCGCAATTATTCGTGTTGAGCGGGTCATGAAGATAGAAATTGCGGGTAAAGGGCGACGCCTGGTTAGATCCGACGGTGTGGCCATAGCCGTTCGCCTCTGCGTAGATCCGGCATGGACCGCCCGAACAACCGGCGATGGACGGGCTATTGATCGCGCTGGCGTCACACGGGCTTGATTTCGTGCACGCGCTCAAGCCAGTGAGCCAGCTTGATCCGGCATATAGATTATTGTCGCGGGTATTCTTCACCACTTCCATGCTCTCCTGGGCCAGATACGACGCGACCATCTGATTCTTCGCTATGCTGGCGCCGAATAGGCCCTTGCTGGCCACGACCAAGGGTCCGGCTATGGCGATCATGAGCACGGTTATAGCCACCAGCGTTTCGACGATCGTGAATCCTTTTTTGTGAAAATTTTTAGTCATATCCGTCATATTTATTTATGGAATGCGCGCCGAAGAAGCCGTCTGTATGCTGAAATAGGTCTTTACGGCTTCGCGATTGCCGGCATTGCCGTCCATTTTGATAAAAAGCAGGGGGAACTGGGCGTTCTTTGCTTGCAGGAAATAGCCTGTGAGCGAAAGCGAGCTGGTATCGATGACCGGCGTAAAGGTCAGGCTTTGGTTGCAAGCGGTTTGGGAGGCTTTTTTGAACGAGAATGTCCCGTTGAAACTGCCCCCGGGAAGATTGGGCACGATCTCATAGGCGTTGATAAGGCGGCAGCCCCCGGCATTGGTAGCGGTTTTATTCGTTAAAAACGCGAAACCGACCGCCTGATTATTCACTGAACTGCTCACGCCGTTGCAATCACCGACGTCCTGGGATGAAAGCGCGTTCGAGGGAGGAAGATTGAGATCCGAATCGCCAAGCCATTTTTTGCAATAATAAGCAGACCCTGTCCGCAGTTCGCGAGTCATCGATTCCATAGTGAAGGACATGCTGACGACGGCATCCTGGATCGTCTGGGCCTTCTTGTTGGCGTCCAGGATCTTGACGAGCGCGGCCAAGGCCACCACGACGACGATGGAAAAGATCATCAGGGCTACGATTATTTCTATGAGTGTAAAGCCTTTTTTCATGGGTCAGCGCTGAACCGAGATCTGGCCATTTTGCCGCACCACGATCGTGCGCGGGCTGCCGTCCGTGCCCTGGATGGTCGCCTCGGCATAGGCGTAATCGCATGTAGGAGAGCCGCCGTTCGATCCGCAGATGATGGCCTCGGGATTCGGTCTTTGGAAGCTTACATTCAAACGAGAAACGGCGTTGTTGGTCTGGTGACAGTCAGTTAGATTCGCCCCTACGCACAACGACGAGATCATGGCGCCTCGGATGATCAGATAAGTGTTTATATTCGCGTCGCTCGCTCCACATGTTCCATCAGGAGCGCCGGCGGGGCTGGAATCGGCGAATAGAACCAGAGTCGCCGAGTCCGAGGTGGCACCGCCGCATACCGCGGCCGTCCCTCTATTGAAATCCACCCCGTAAGGGTAGGAGAAATTGGCCGCTCCGCCGGCGACGGCGCTTTTTACGGACAAGCCGTAGGTCTGGGCCAGACGGAGGACAAGGGCGATATCATAGGCCGTGTCCGTGAGAAGCGTGCTCTGATTGAAAGTGCCGAATTTCGTGACGATGACCGAGGTCATCGTCACGAATATGGCCAGCGAGACCAGGAGCTCGATGATCGTAAAGCCGCGATTCATTCCCCTTATTATAGCGACAAGTGAGGATTAAATGAAGCTTGTTTCATTTAATCCGAACGCCGTCGATATATGAGCGAGGCGATTATATCGCAAAGCGCAGATCTATGACATTTAAACCGAGTAATAGGACGAGATAGGCGGCAAGGACGAGGAATGGTCCGAAGGGGATCTCCAATCCCCTTTTGAAACGCTTATACGCAACGAGCATCCAAGCTATGCTCACGACCGCCCCTATCCAGAATGAAACGATAATGGCGTTTATCCCGGCATGGAGTCCCAGGAGCCAGCCCAGACCCAAGACCAGTTTGGCGTCGCCAAGCCCTATCCATTTGCCCTTGGATATGAGCCAAAGCAGGGCGAATGGCAGAGCCAGGATGGGTCCGGCTAGCAATGTCCATAAATGCGGGCTATGAATGAATACGGATCCGCCGAGGAACACCGTGGCAAGCGCTAAGGCATCAAACGCATAGACGAGCGAGTCGGGAATGATCTTATGCTTCATGTCATAGACAGTAATGACGACCAAGAGGCAGGCGATCATCAGATATATGACGATCGTCACGATCGCCATATAAGAAACCGGCGGAAATTTGAAATAGATCGCCGCAAAAAGGACGCCTGTGATGAATTCGACCAGCGGATATTGCCAGGAGATCTTACCTTTACAGCTTCGGCATTTTCCGAGAAGCAGGATAAAACTGAAAATGGGGATAAGCTCCTGCCAGGTGAGCCTGCGACAGCATGACATGCACATCGAGCGCCCTCTCAAGCCCATGCCGGTGTTGAGTCGCAGGACAACGACATTCAGGAAGCTGCCGACGACGGCGCCGAGGACGAATGCGAAGATTAGCGGGCCGGCCATGATATATGCCTAGTTGGAAGTTACGCAATAATTGGTAGAGGAGCTTCCGTTAGAGCAAGTGTAGCTCGCGGAATATCCGGAGGGCATGCTGGAGAGGCCCTTGGACACTGCGACGTTATACTGCTCGAGGACGGCGTGGATGACGTAGTTGACCACCACTCCCGAAGTCGTCAATGTCGCATAATCATATGAAGTCTGGCCGGCACCATCCGGCGGAGTCGGGATCTGGGAGATGTAAGTGCCCAGGCTCGCGCCGGAAGGACAGCCGTTGTTCGCATTGATAGACAGGCTCGCCGGGAACTGGCCGCAACGATCGTAATAGAGCTGAACGGCGAGCTGAAGCTGGCCGACGTCCGATATCCGCGTCGCGTCTCTGGCCTTGCCGCGCGATCCGGAAAAATTCACCAGAAGGACGCCGGAAAGCACGGCGATAATGCCTATGGTCACCATAAGCTCCGTCAATGTGAACGCGCGTGTTTTCGGATGTCTTATTTTCAGGTGTTTTACTGACACAAAGCCGTGGTCGGCGAAGTTATGGAAGCGTAGGCCGGGATCGATGTCGTGGTGGTAGAAACCGTGTTACCGAAGGAATCGATGCAAACATAGCCGCCTGGAGTGGTAGTCGCGTATATGCCGTAATCGGTGACTGACAACCCGGTATCGTTGGAGTAGATGACAAGGCCGGAATGCAAGCCCGGGACTCCGTCGCAAGTCACCTCAATATCGTCGGCAACAGTCGTCGGGAAAGCATTCTGTTTTCCGATATCGCATGCCAGCAGGGTCAGATTCGCATATCCCGTCGTGCTGGCCACGAGAGTGGTCGCGTGGCTTGCCGAACTTTCAAGATCCGCGTAGCCGGCATTAGCGAAACCCTGTTCCAGTTGCGTCCTCATCTGAACTGTTTCAACGAAAACTTTCGTATTTGTGGCTTTTGAGCGCGCGGTATTGAGAGACACCAGAACGGTTGCCGAGAGGATTCCTATGATGGCGATGACGACGAGCAATTCAACGAGGGTGAAGCCCTGATAGAGTTTTGGATGTTCCGTCCGCATAGGTTTTCGCATAGGCTTCAATGATAACAAACGCCATTGTTATGGACAAGCCATGGCATTAATGCGAACCGCCCCAATGGGGGCGGTTCGCGTAGGCTCTATGACGAAAGTAAAGTTAAGGGCAAGCAACATGCGATGCCGCGAATGTGGCGATAGTCGCGGCAGTATTAGTTTTCCCCGTTGAGTCAATGCAGAAGTAGCTATTGGCGCCAGTAGTAAGTTGACGACCGTATATGGCATATGCGGTAGGACCGGCGTTCGTAACTACCGTGATAATAGAGCCTTGATCAGCGACGTCGTTTATGAGGGCTGTCGGAACCGTGCCGGCCACTATACCGCCGCCATTCACTGGGGTCGCCGCTGGAGTAAAGGAAGCGCTAAATGCCACCAAATAATTCGCGCCGTTATAAAGATCGGAAGAGCGT
>CAYITC010000032.1:1654-5758 GCA_964366245.1 uncultured Candidatus Saccharibacteria bacterium | reverse complement strand
AAGCTGGCCGTTGGCGATCTCTTTTATGAGGAGAGTCATGCCGCAGTGGTTGCACTCGATGACCATGCCGACCGCGAGATTAGGGTAGCGAGACAGATCGATCGTGTTTTTACATTCCGGACAAACACATTTGGTGTTGGCCGTTTCTGAATTCTTTTGAATCATGATATCGGCACATGGCCGTCTTTCAATGATATCGAATTTGAGCTAGTATAGCAACGACATATGGCCTCCCTGCCCCCTCTAGAACAATACCGCGAGCTCGGCAAGGCTATAGGCCTCTCCGACGGTCTATATTTCAAGCGCGAGGATCTGCACCCGTATGGTTCGCATAAGGGCCGCTCGATCCCGGTCATGATCGACCATTATATCAAGAATGGCGACCGCAAATTCGCCATTTCCTCTTCGGGAAACGCCGGATTGGCCGCGGCGCTTTATGTAAAAGAGACGAATGCAAAAAATAAAGAAGCCGTTGAATTGGAGATATATGTCGGACTGAATGCGGCACCGCACAAAGTAAACAGGCTAAAAGAACTGGCTGACGACAGTGTCCGTGTCCTCATAAAAGAACGCCCCTTACAAGCCTTGACTCAAGCTATTAACGATGGGGTCCGCAGTCTGCGCCAATCCACTGACGACACGGCTTTGGTCGGATATAAATCCCTTGCTGACGAACTGCCGGTCGGCAATATCATATTTATCGGCACATCATCCGGAACCACAGCCCAAGCTTTAGCGGAAAAATTCCAAACTCATATCGTTCAGACATCGTCCTGTCATCCGCTGGCAAACGCGTTCGAATCGTATGACGGCCCGGATGAGGCTTCCATCGCTGACGCTATCGTAGATATTGTCGCCATGCGCAAAGATAAATTAGTGCCACTCATTAAAAAGACCGGCGGGCGCGGATGGACAGTAACGAATGATGAAATCAGAACGGCTCAAGACCTCGCGTTCAAACATACTAGTTTAGATATATCTACAAACAGCGCCCTCTCCGTCGCCGGCCTCATGAAAGTCGCCGCCATAGGCTGGGAATTCAAGGGGCCGGCTATCTGCATGATCTGCGGCGAATAGCCGACTATAAGGCCCTGACCGCGCGGACGAATCGCTCTCCGCGCTCCTTGCGCGAACAATCTATCCCGCAGGCCTCAAACGCCGGGCTGAACAAGACCTTGTCGCCCTTCCTGGCATGATCCAAGGCTTGCCTGACTGCTTCCTCCAAGGAAGGCGCCGACAGCACATTGATGTTCTCTATTCTCTGCAAGGCCGACCTTTCCTTCAAAGTGCCGCTACCGGGAATGGCTATGAGCGTGTGGGTATATTCTTTTGCGGCCACATAGAATTCTCTGTAATCCGAGCCCTGATCGGCCCCGCCGAATATAAGGACCAGATTTTTTTGCCCAGCCAAAGCAGCCATGTTGGCCACGGTCGAGATCGGGCTCTCCGAAGCCGAATCATTGACGAACTCGACATTCTTAAGCTTTTTAACCAGCTCCAAATGCCCTTTTAAAGGCTTCCACTCCGACAGGACGGCCTCGGCAGTCTCGTCCGGAACCTTGAAGATCCGCGCCGTCTGAAGGGCCAGCGCCGCATTTTCCCTGTCGCTTGGCGTCTTTGCGTGCGGCAACCAATTTTCCGGCAGGATAGAGGTTTTGGTGCGCAACATCTTGCCCTTGAGCTGGAGCCCGGAAACCTTGATGGCGTCTATTATCTGGTCATCGCCGATGACATGGTTGTTGTAAGTCTGGTAGCCGATGATCTCGAAAGCCGATCCCTTGAATGAACTGCGCGGCGGAACTGTGGGGAAGAGCGCGACCTGCGGGCTCCATTTGAGCGCCGTGATCTCCGGCATCATCTTCGGGACGATCCTCATGGCGACCAAGTCGCCGCTTTTCAATTTTTTCAGGTGAGCAAGGATGCCTTCCTCCGATTCCGGGTCGATGATCGCGCAGGCCTGATCGTTTTGGGCACAGGTCTTCGCGAGCATCGGTGCGAGCATCGAGATGACCGTGGCCTTGCCGCAGGTTCCCATGACGCCGGCCACCGATACGGGCGGGGCGAGTTTGAGGAAAAGCGTTTCCGGATATTCTATCTCTATGCCATTCTTGCGGGCGAGAGCCAGGAAAGAGGAGTTGCGGGGATAATCATGGGACAGGATTATGAGGTCCATGTCCATGAGATCGTCGACGGGAACGCTACCCAGGACCTGGTTGGCCAGGCCGAAAGAGCGCAGTGACGAAAGATGCCCGGCCAGCCTGGCCTCGCTCCGTAGGTCATAGACCGACACCAGGGCATTGGCCTTTACCAGGAATTTTATGTCAGCCAGCATCTCGCCGTGAGGACCGATACCGATCACCGCTATCCTTTTGCCCAAGAAGTAGTCTCTGACCCTCATAGGCACAGTATACTTTCTTTGGCCCTATATTCAAGATTGGCGGCCGATAAGCTTCTTGACCTTGATCATTTCCTGAAGCATGGCCTGCAGCTGGACCGTTTCATAGACTGAAATGGTCGGCTCAAGAATGAAGGCCGATAGCTTCTTCATGAAGACCCCGTAGAGGTCGTAGAAGTACTGCTCCAGGAGCTTGTCGTGATGCGGCTTTCTGGATCTGGCCTCTTCCGCGGCCGGACCTTCCAGCGCGCGCAGGACTTCGGCGGGTCGGCGGATCCCTTCGTAAGACAATGATTCGTGGCTCAAAACACCCTCGAGGGAGGGCGACACAAAAGCGTAATCTCTGTTCATTTATAGACTGGCGTTCACGCTCGTGAAAGCGTCTTTGGTGATGATGACGTGGTCTAGCAAAGCGATGCCCAGGATCTTCCCGGCCTGGACAAGCTGTCTGGTGATCTCTATATCCTCGGCGGACGGTGCGGCTTCGCCGGAAGGATGGTTGTGAGCGACGACGACTGCGGCGGCGTTTACGGCGATGGCCGGATGGAAAACTTCCCGCGGGTGTATGATGTTCGAGTTTATCGTCCCTATGGATATGAGCTCGTCCCGGATGATGCGGCCGTGGCTATTGAGATACAGCCCTCTCATGTGCTCTTTCGGCAGAGTGCGCATGTCCGTCAGGTACTCGAAGACATCTTTGGCGTTCTTAATGGTCGTAAAGCCGGTCTCGGTCTTGTCATAGTGCCTCCGGCCGAGCTCGCCGCAGGCCACGATGGCACAGGCTTTGACAATGGGGATGCCAAGCTCCTTGGAGAGCTTCCCGGCGTCCTTTTCGGCGAAGATGTTCTTCTCGCCGTAGTCCCGGATGATGCGGTTGGTCATCTCGAGGATGTTCTCCCTGGTCGTGCCGGTCACAAGCAGAAGCATAGTAAGCTCGCGCACGGACAAAGCCTCCGGGCCCTGGGCCAGGAGCTTCTCGCGCGGTTTCTCGTCCGGCGGCAGATCATGGATGGTGAACGCGTAGTTCCCGCTCCACGACCGGTCGAGAATGAGCGAATTGTCGCGAATGGCGTACATGCTCTTCTGCATGCGGAGAATTATAGCAACAAGTGAGGAGTTGCGACAGCTAGCTGGCGCAAACTCCGAACGCAGTCGATATATGAGCGAAGCGAATATATCACTGAATCAGAGAGTCAAGAAGCCTTAGCTGCTTGGGAGAAATATTTCTTGTTCAGACGGACAGTGCCGTAACCTATGGCTATGATAGCTATGCCGCAGAATATGAGCGCCACCGGCCAACCAAGAGAGTCGAGAAAGTATTTCGACGTGAGGTTTATGACATGGGCTATTAGGAAAAGTGCTCCAAGACCCAGCATCATCCTGGCTTTCAAGAGGACGCTACCGTAGAAAGCTCCGAAGATGAGCAGGATCAGTATAAAATCCCAAATACCGCCGAGACTGATGGCCGCACCTAGGATAGCCAAGGTTCCGAAACCGTATAGCACATTCGATATCGAGGAGATCTGCTCCTCATCCTCAGTTCCGTCCGAGATCTGCGCCTTATGGGCCGCCAGCTTCTTGTAGCCATAACCTATGAGGATATAAGCGACACCTAGGAACAAGTTGGCCCACTCTAACCAATCACCTTCAAAGAATCCCTGGCTGAAGATGTTGTTAAGAGCCGCAAAGTAAGCCCAAGTGCCCAGAGC
>CAYITC010000032.1:0-1644 GCA_964366245.1 uncultured Candidatus Saccharibacteria bacterium | reverse complement strand
TTATTATTATCAGAATGTTGTTGCGCACCGCAAACTGGGCAACAGAAAAGATGACTAACAGCGAAAGCGCCACAAAAACCTGGGTGCTGCTGTCGAATGTGACTTCCATACCGTCCAGAAGAACATAAGTCCCGAGTGGAGCCAGAACCGCGGCTATGATGAACATGACCTGGGACAGAGTGGGTCGATCACGCTTGCGTCCCATGATTATACCAGATATATAGGCGATGAGAGCTATTCCTAGAGTCACTGTGAGCCTGCCTCCAAGGCCTATCTCTTCCCAATGCTGATAAGCAAGGATCGCGACACCAATGATAACGATGATCGCGCCGATGATATAAAGGGCACTGACGATATCCCAGGAAGGCTTTGTTCTGACCGGAGAGGTTGGAGCGGAAACGTTAATAGACAAAGGCGAACCTTGTCCTACAATCTCGATGAGATCCTGTCCAGTGATCTTACCGGTATTCAGCTGGGTTCTTATGAAAGAGACTACTTGATTCTTATCCATGGTTATTTGACCCAGCCTATGAGGGCAAAGTTATATGAATCCCTAGAATTTATTCCCGTCAGCCGCTTTCCCGAGCTTCCATTTGAGATATAGAAGCCATAGCTATTGTTATTGCCGCCAAAGAGATCAAACATGTCGCCATTGCCGTATTTATAACCAACCGTATACCCTTCCGGTGAGCTCGGACCCGCGTCCAATATGAGCTTCTGGGCATCTTCAAGGCTGATTTCGTGTGCTGTGTTTGACTTGACCTTATACTGATAAAGGGGCGGCGCGTCCTGCATGACTCTGGCCGGAGGATTGGTCGCGTTTACGACAACTGGCTTCAGTGTAAGCTTTCCGTTGACAACTTGATAAACATTGCTGTAGACGACATTGTTATAGTAATTTGTACCCATAGTATAGAGGAAATCATGCTTTGGGTTTATGAACATCGGTGGCAGAGCTATGGCGACTATCAGGATAACTATAAAGACTATTGGTAAGGCGATCCCGACGATCAATGGCAGATTCTTTTGCATGGATAGATTATACCACAAAAACAAAACCTTTGAACCTTAAAATCCCATATTTATCCAATAACTAAGGCCATACGGATCAGGCCGATCAAGTTTCTCCAAGATAATCTCGGTGGTTCTAGAACTATTTCTTAGATCCACAGTGACAAATAGTGCATTTTTTCCGCCCTCTTTCTTAATGAACACTCTCACTTTGGAAGCAGGGCCTAAAAAATCAGAATAGGCTATCGGTTTCCATTCTGTTCCTACCTGTGAAAAGACTGTAAATGCCATCTTATCAATTCCGCCGTCCAAGGAAAGTTTGTATGTGGCAAATACTTCGTTTCCTGCTATTTCATCCATATCTAATTCGAAAGAACTCATCGGAATCCAGCCTTTTTCTAGCGCCTCCTTGTGGGAATTCGTGCTTGTTATCACTTCAGGCATTGAGCCGTTCAAATTTAGATTTTTGAAATAAAAAGCCATGCCAATAATGAGCGCTGTTACAATCAACAGCAGGACAAGGACACTTTTTGAGTTTTTCATCATTCCAATTATATCACAGAGACCGGACCATTTAAGTGTCTTTACTATACCAAGTTAGAACCTATTTTCAAAATCGGTAATGACTAGCGT
>CAYITC010000031.1:0-5785 GCA_964366245.1 uncultured Candidatus Saccharibacteria bacterium | reverse complement strand
TCGGCCTCGCGGATCTTCTGGATGATCACTTGCTTGGCCGTTTGCGCGGCGATGCGTCCGAAGTCGGCTTTGTTCTCAAGAGGGAAGACGAGCTCGTCTCCGACGGCCACGTCCTTTTTTATCTTGCGGGCGTCTTCGATGAGCATGTGCTGTTCGGGATTGAAGCGTATCTTGATGTCCTCGACATCGGCCGACTTCATCTCTTCGTGCGCCATCTCCTCGTCGCCTTCCATGATGACCTGGCCGCGTTCGACGACGATCTTCACTTGCCAGAATTCAACCTGGCCCGAAGACTGGTCGAAAGAAGCCCGGACGATCTGGCCCTTTTTGCCGTATTCTTTTTTGTAGGCGGTGGCGAAAGCCATGGCGATGGCCTCCAGGGTCTTGTCGCGCGGTATGCCGCGTTCCTCTTCGAGTTCGCGGACCACGGTATTGATTGTTTTGAGATCGAACATATTCAGTTTTTATTAAGTTGTTATTGAATTTTATAAAAATAGTCCGCCGGAAAGGCGAACGTACTAATGAAAGCATGTTAACACATGAATGGTAAAAAGCAAATAAAAAAGCCCCGCGCTAGCGATGGCGGGGCTTCATTCGGCTACGTGTTTTTCCCCTGGGGTCAAGCGTCATCAATGAGGTGGAAATATCGTTTGAACACGCCCCTTGTCAGGAACAGTCCGGTGATCAGCAATATTCCCCCGAACCAGTCGTAGATCGCGTCGTTAACCGACAAATAAACGCCGGTCACGGTGACCAAGATGCCGACGGCCCCCGATATCCACCATGACTGCGCATTGAGCTCGGCGACTAGGCCGCCATCGGAGATGGAATTGAGCAACCAGCACGCCGTGAGGAGGCAATATCCGACGAGTGTGACGACATGAGGTGCGCCGTGCAAGAATGCCGCGCACATGAGCATCGTGCCGATGATGAAGAGCATGACCATGTTATCTTTTGTGGTCGGCGATATGGCTTCATCAAATGGTGACGAGATCCAATCCCAGATCAATACGGCCAAACAGGTGAGGGACATTACGAATTCGATATAGTCCCAGCTCGAGGTAAGGAGAGACAAGAAGTCTTTCATATTCGTTCGGAGTTTTTGATTTTTTCCCAGATGTCGACGAGCGGATCGTCGGGGATGAAAGCCGATTTATCGAAACAGGCTGTCGTCCCAGGCGATCTCTGCTTGTAAGCTATACCAAAAGGGGGTTTTGTCAAGGCTTCGCGCATCGACCTGACGATTGACTAAGTGGCTAGTTATATTGTATAAATCAGGCCAGAATAGCTCGCCGAACTATTCCGGATTGCATGAAGTATCTCCCTGGGTCGCAAGCTTATGGAGATGGGCTGAAACCCCATGTTCCGCGACAGGCATTGAAAAATGAATAATGTTGATGTTGATAGTATCGAGAATATTAAAAAACTGTTAGAACAAGTCCCGGTCAAACTGGTCGAGACTTACGAACGCAAAGTTCTCCGTGGAGAATCCCTTCGGGCAATGGTCAAGGAATACGACAGGCTCGAGACCAAATCAAAGTCGTTTTTAAGGGTTTACTCCCTACTGGCTTACTCGTTGGTTCTTCCCGTTCTTGTCCTCATAGTCTTCACACAGTTGGAATACTCAATAAAGATCTATTTGGAAATGAGAGTTATTATAACCGTGATCACATGGTCTGTGCTCTTCGTCATCGTTTTACTGATGAGTCAGTCCAAGTGGTCCACGGTGACCGAAAAGATGCATGATCTTTCCAAAGTATTCGTGGCTTTCAACAAAGCGGTTTGCGACATGAAGCCCTTTAAGGCTGCAGACGGCGTCACCAGAGGCAGAGTTGCTGTGACGGACAGTATCGATCTGTCCGAATCCAGGAGGCTTGTCTTTCCAGGGGCCGATGAAGATCGGGACTGTCTGTTTCAGGTGCGATGGTTTGGTGTCAGAGATCCCATGTCTTTTTCTCCCGGCCTTCGCGAAATTGCCAACGCGCCTCCTCACGGTTATCTCGCTCATGGAGAGCAATTTACCGGTAGCAAGGTCGTCATGGTTCCACATCTTGTCTCGTTTCAAGATGGAGACGTATTCCCTGATCATGGGGTGAAGCAATTCTCCACAAACTCCGTCTCCGTCTTCCCGGATGTCCTTCAAGGCTGCAGTCACGTCGGCGGTGTAGTACACTCGCCGGCCGCGGCCTTCAGATTTGCAGGGATCTCGCTTTTGCAGGCGCTTCATCTTCCTCACCGCTGCTTTTCTGTGCATTTTAGTCACTGCACAGACGTGGGCGAGTATTTCACCCTTCTCATCCTTGTCCGCTTTCCAATATCGGACCTTAAACTCATTGAATATACCGTTCTTTGTCTTCATGGTCATATGCGACCACGGTAACCCATTTATGAGATATCCAGTCAGGTCTTGGTAATAGTTTCAATGAGCTGGAACGGGGGCTTTCTCGCCGAAATCCAGAGTGATATAATGTAATTTTAATGAAGCGCGGTTTTACTCTTATTGAAATCCTCGTCGTTATCTCCGTAGTCGCTCTATTGGCGAGTATTTTGCTCGTAAGTCTAAATAATTCCCGCGCTAGAGCTAAAAAAGCGGCGGGTCTCGTGTTTATAACCCATAGTACTCGGGCTCTCTTTGCCGATGCGACAATTCTTTATGATTTTGACGACTCTGGAGGTTCCATAGTTCAGGACGGCACGACGTTCGGTAATAACGGCACTCTCGCGAACGGTGCCGTCCGACAGGCAGGCCATACCGGGAATGCGGTCTACTTGGATGGGCTGGATGATTCCGTCAATCTCACGACCGCTTATCTGCCGAATCATGACAATTTTACCGTTGGCGCGTGGTTCAATCTTGATCCGAACTCGACGGCTGTCTTTCCTCCCATTTTTGGAAATTATCAGAGCGTTCCTTTTTTGGGATATTATCAGGCCGGTCATTCTTTTACACACATGCGCCAATACAACGGCGGTTTTGAAATTATTTATTGGAGCGTGGCATCCTTGCCGAGTCTTGCCGACGGCGTGTGGCACCACATCTTCCTAACTGTCAACCAAAGCACCACGCCGCGCACGGCGGAAGTTTATCTTGACGGGGAATCTCTTGGAAAAAAGAATCTTTCGGGTACGGAAGGGTACACTCACGGTAACGGCGCTCTGATGCGGATAGGCAGGGACTATTCGGAGTCGTGGAAAGGATTGATTGACGATGTGGCCGTATACAGGCGCGCTTTACTTCAATGAACGGGTAAATCAAGGTATGTTGATTTTAGACTTGGATATTGCGTCTCTATCTCCCAAGCGCAGTTATTCTTATATTCCAGACACTTGGGGCAAATAGAGAAGCCACGCGCGAGATCATCGAGGAGACGTGGCCGGAGGTCGAGAACAGCCTGGCGAAGCCGGACAGGGAGCGGCTTATACGGCCACTTGCGCAAACGGTTCTGGATCCGGCGGATCGTATTCTCGCTCACTGCGGTATCGCAGGATACGTGGCGGGGCGTGGACCGGCCTGGAACCGGTTTCCTGCACACCCATGTCGGAAAAAGGATATTGTGCCACTGTGTTACCCACTACGATCTGGTTAGCTGACAAAAGCTAGCTTGACAATTACTTGACAATTGAATATAGATTGCTTTACAATTGCATTTACAATGCTTACTAAGCTGAAAATACTAGATATTGCAAAGGTAAAGGGGAAAATTACCGGCAAAGAATTGGTCAAGCAGTTCGGTGTTACAAGACAGTATGTCAACGTATTGATAAGGCAACTTGTAGAAACGCGCGAGCTGGTGAAGATAGGATCAACCAGGAATGCTTTTTATGTACCGCCTGAATTTATCCGGCTTCATCCGACGATCATCCCCAGCAAATTCGCAAAAAGATATGAAAACAAATCACTCGAAGAACATAGAGTATCGGCCGAGCTGGAGGAGCGGTTCCAAAAACTGCTTAGCCTGAAAGAGCACACCAAGTCTATATTTGATTTTGCGTTTTCCGAAATGCTCAACAATGCCATCGAGCACTCGGCATCGAGGAACATTCAAATAGAAGTTTCTCTAAACGAAAAGGAGCTGGTTTTTATTATTGATGATTCCGGCATTGGAGTATTCAGGAATATCATGAGAAAGTACGGTCTCAAATCGGAAACGGAAGCCATCCAGGACTTGCTCAAGGGAAAGACCACGACCATTCCCCGTTCACACACGGGACAGGGGATCTTTTTTACCTCAAAAGCCGCTGATATTTTCGTGTTGGAGAGCTTTGACAAGCAGCTTGTCATTGATAACAAGATCCACGATATTTCTATAAAGAATCGTTCTAAGCCGAAAAGGGGGACTCGCGTTATCTTTAAAATCGAGTTGAATTCAAATAAGCATCTAAGCGACGTATTTAAGAAGTTTACAAACATCGCCGGCGACAGCGACTACGGCTTTGATAAGACGGAAGTCAGAATAAAGTTATATATGGACAGCGGTATCAATATTTCTCGTTCACAGGCGCGCCGTGTACTCCAGGGACTGGATAAATTCAAGGTCATTCTGCTTGATTTCGACAAAGTGCCCATGATCGGCCAGGCGTTTGCGGATGAAATATACCGCGTCTTCAAAAACAAACATCCGGGTATCCAATTTCAGGAATCCAACATGAACGACGCTGTCGAGTTCATGGTGAGGCGCGCCAAAGCCGATGCACAATGATATAATTTAGTTATCATGCTCGTCGAAGACACACAGCTCTACAAGTTCATACTGGACTCCGGCCTTGTCTCCAAGGAAGACCTTGAGACGGCAAGGAAAGAAGCCGACGAAAACAACAAACTTCTCGGAGACATTCTCGTCAGTACCGGCAAAATCACGCCCGACAATCTGCGCCGCATGCAGGCCTACATTCTGGGTATACCCTTCGTTGACCTTAAACGCAAAAAAATCCCCCTTGAGACGCTTTCTCTCATACCCGAACCCATTGCTCGCTCGCACAACATTGTCGCTTTCAAAAAATCGGATGTTTCTCTGGAAGTCGCCATGCTCGACGTCAACGATCTTTCGGCCATCGATTTCATAAAGAAGAAAGTCAACCTGAAGATCTTACCCCGCCTGACCGATTCCGACTCGATCAAAGAGGTCCTCATCCAATATCAGAAAAGCCTCAAGGCCGAATTCGGCGATATCATCCAGAAAGAGACGGAATCTTTGAAAGTGATCGCCGCCGATGGCAAAGGCGGAGAAACCGTGACTACGGAAGATCTAAAAAAGATCGCCGAAGACTTGCCCGTCGTGCGCATCGTGGAAACCCTCATCAAGCACGCCGTCATTCAGAATGCTTCCGACATCCATATCGAGCCGATGGAGCAACAAGTTCTCGTGCGCTATCGCATAGACGGCCTTCTTCGCGACGCCATGATGCTACCCAAACAAGCCGGCCCGTCCATCTCGGCCCGCATCAAAGTGCTTTCCAATCTGAAACTTGACGAAAAGCGCCTGCCCCAGGACGGCCGCTTCAAGGTAGACATGAACAATGAAAAAGTCTCGTTCCGTGTCTCTATTTTGCCCACTTACTACGGCGAAAAGCTCGTCATGCGTCTCTTGCGCGAGAATATCTCCGGCTTCACGCTCGAGTATCTGCATTTCCACGGAGAATCCTTGGAACGGATACACAAGGCGCTGACTCTTTCCACAGGCATGATACTCACCACCGGGCCTACCGGTTCCGGAAAGACCACCTCTCTATACACGATGCTCGATGTCCTGAATCAGCCGGACGTGAATATCTCCACCATCGAGGA
>CAYITC010000030.1:0-5850 GCA_964366245.1 uncultured Candidatus Saccharibacteria bacterium | reverse complement strand
CCAAGCGAGGGCACTATGGACTTCGCTTTCATGTTCATTCCGCACGAGGCCATTTATTACGATTTGCTTATAAATAAAATAGGGGCAGTGACGGAGGACACGGAGAATTTGATACAGCGGGCCGCCGGCAAATACAAAGTCATCATTGTTTCCCCAACTTCTTTCCTGGCATACTTGCAGACCGTTTTGCAAGGGCTCAAAGCCATGCAGATAGAGGAGACGGCCAAAGACATCGTGAAGCGCGTCGGCGAGCTCGGCACGCATCTCCACAAATACGCCGAATATCACGGCAAACTCGGGGCTTCTTTGGGGACGGTCGTGAACCATTACAACAGTTCCGGTCGCGAGTTACGCAAAGTAGACAAAGACGTCCTGCGCATAACCGGCGAATCGCCGGAGATAGAGGTGGCGGTTCTGGAAAAGCCGGAAGCCGAATAGGAGCTGGATAGGGCTTGAATAAACATCAAAGTGTGCTAGTTTGTGGGTAGATTATGAGCAGCATCACAAAAACCCGACGTCAGGCGGAGGCGCAACACCATAAGTTGTGCGATGATATTTCGCGGTCAGTCAGTGGATTGGCCCGCTACTTGCGGAACAAACATGAAGAGCCGGTATATCTGCACGGAAGAATCATTCCTGACGCGTTTCTGATGGTTCAGCGCATAAGGAGAATGCCCGATCTGCAGATCCCGCTGTTTTTTCTGGAAAAACTGTCGGCGTGGAATCAGCCAGTCTGGAGGTGCTTCATCATGCACTTTGAAAGCCTGGTCAGCGACGGAGTCGCCAAACAAGCTGATTTGGAGATCCTCAAGAAGCTTTCCCCGTGTCCCGAGCATCGCGGATAAGACGCTGGATTTCCTTCGGCAGTCAATTCCCGGCAGAGTTGCGCACACATGCGAGCTCTGCCATTTTTTATTCCAGCCAAGTAATGTGTAGCTAAAAGCACCAATAAAAAATCGCAGGTTGGCAGTCCCTGCGACGATGGAATTAAGTTGCGGAGCATTCAACTCGTGTGATTCTTGGAGTGGGACTTCTTTTCGTCCCCTTTCCTCGATGATTTTTCTTGTTTGCTGACCATCTCGATAGCTGCGGTATTGTCGAAGAAGTCATCACCAGTGACTTCCGTCAAAACACATCTACTGACACATTTGCCCGTGGGTCGACTTTCGTATGTCCCGACCCAGACATTGCCATTTCTGCGGGTGAATCTGTACTTGATGGCGTAATCGCGATCGAGGTAGCGTTTATCGAACGAGAAGATTCTCGGTTCTATATATGATGGAAAAAATTTGACATTGGTTAGAACGGATTTACCGTATTTGTCCCACATTTCGCCGGTCTCATGAAAGCCGCCATTTTTGAACATCCATCTTCCGAAAAAATGGTCTGTAAACATGCTGGTTTGAATGACAGCTGCTGACCCATCTGGAGTCATAGCCACACCAAGATGCTGAAGCGCTTGAAAGAATACGCCGTTTATGAAGAGGAACATAGTCTAAACGATTAATTGTTGAGGTTTGACATCCGTAGCTTATATTACAGGCTCGAACAAGAAAGTCAACGCGTAAAAAATAGCAGAAAACCGCCCGAAAACGCCTAGAAACCGAACTAATTTGCCATTTTTAGGCATTCATGTATAATGTCCCAATTATGGAATTCGCAGTCATCGAAACAGGCGGCAAGCAATATACGGTCTCGAAAGGCGATACTATCACCATCGAGAAGATAAAAGGCGTCCACAAAGAAGGCGATGCCATCGCTTTTGACAAGGTTCTTTTGGTAGATGACGGCAAGAATACCTCCATCGGCACCCCCTATATCGCCAAGGCCAAAGTCAGCGGCACTATCGCCAAGATCGGCCGCGCCCCGACCGTTCTCGTAGTCAAATACCGCCAGAAGAACCGCTCCGGCTGGAAGCGTAACGGCCACCGTCAGCCTTTCTTTAAGGTCAAGATAGACTCTCTGAAGTAAATCTCTTCATTAGTTCACTTTGATTATATCGTTGCCCGACATGCTCTTTTAGGGCAATGAACATAGCCTTGATCATTGCCGTGATGTCTTCATCTTCAATTTCTATGGCGATTTCTTTTTCAGGGCTCATAATCACCGAAGTATTCCTGAATATATAGATTTCAGAATGAACGTCCAGAAAATCGTCTGGAATCGAGACATAGTCCTCTAAACGTCCGATAAAACTTTTAAATACGTCCTTGGCTTTAGAGAGCCCAATATTTTTGGGCGTATTGTACACGTTTTTTTCGTGGACGATACCTTCTATGATATGTTTTTTTAGCTTAAATTCTTTATTTATCGCGAGAATATCGCTCATATCATACTTCCGCATCGCGGATTGAAATGATATGTTTGGTTGCATGCCATACCACCGTTCGTTCTTGTGAAGATGTGCCATTTTTCTGAACACATCGAGCATGTTATTTGTTCCTCGGTATATCGTGATTGAAGATTTGTGCGATATCGGGATCTTTAATATACCCGCATCTTCACTACCTCGTAGTAATATTTTTGTCTGATTTACGAAGTTTTCTGCGTTCACGGATCTCCATTTTCTGCGCAGACCGTAGCCGATGGGGTTTATGAGGCCTCTTTTGTTTAGTTTCTCTATTGCATACAAGAGAGAAGTGCGCGGCAGTTTCGATTCATTGGCTATAAAAGATATTGTCCGAGGCGCTCTGCTTGCCGCGTTCAGTATGGCCACCTCTTTTTGATTGAGGCCGAATATTCTACTGTGTTTTTCGGTCCACATGGTTCCGATACTACACACTGACCAATTTTTAGTCAATCGTTGAATATAAGGAAATATCGGGTAGAATACTGACTATATGAATAGACCAACAAAATTATTACTCGGCGCGTTAGCCGCAGTCGTCATTATCCTCGGCGCATCCTATTATTTTAATAGTCATTACGCTAACAACGGTGAGATTAAGATCGGTTTGATATTACCATTGAGCGGTCAATACGCCTCTGCCGGAGACAACGTCAAAAACGGGGTGATTTTGGCGAAGGAACAATATGAGGCTGGAAACCCTGGAAAGGATGTCACCTTGGTGATCGAAGATGACGGGTTCAATGCACAAAAAGGATTAGCCGCTTACAAAAAGTTAACCGCAATAGATGGTATAAATGGATTAGTGAATATATCGACGCCTGTCATAGAAGCTATCTATGGCGATATAAACGATAAGGCCATACCTACCACGCAGCTTGGTCTCCAAAGCAAGGGGGCTGGGGATGACTACATATTTCAAATGTCCCCTAACGACGTCTCGATGGTGGAAAAACTTGCCAAGTATTTGGCGGAAAACAGGACCTTTAAAAAACTGGTTATAGTGCATGAAAACACATCGTTCCATAATAAGTGGATAGAGCCATTCAAGAAAAACTATACCCGAGACATGGCAGGAGTGTTTATCTTGGAATCAAAGGATTCAATGCGCCAAACTTTGGCCAAGGCCATGTCCATGAAACCTGATGCCATAGTGATATTCATGAATTCGGAAGTTGGTGCGATCTTCACGAAAGAGTTGATTACTGTGTATAAGGAAAAACCGACTCTCATATACGACGCACAGCTTCAGAGCGGCTGGGAGGACTACGGCAGGATACTTGGGGACAGGAATGTTTTAAATGGTTCTCTTACCGTTTGGCTTAAGGGCGGTAATTCAGAATCCTTTATAAAGGACTATACAAATAGATTCAAGTCTCCTCCGGGGTTTTGGGCCGATATCGGTTATGATGCATTCTCGGTACTGATAAATAATTATGATTTAAACGCCAAAGTCTGGAAGAATAATCTTCAAAAAACGAATGTGTCCGGAGCTAGCGGGCATATATCCTTCGATGACATCGGAATCCGGATTCAGCCGATAATCGTGAACGAAGTGAAAAATGGGCAATTAGTTTTAAGTTACAGCGAACCGGATTAGTATTTATTTCTCTTAAGTAACCTTATCGGCGGGAAGTTTTTTAGCTATAAGCAAGCCGATAAGCACAAATACGGCCATAGCCACCGCCGCACCCCGATAATTCAACGAATGTGCCTGCGGGCCATAAGCGACGATCAGCCCCCAGGATACCGGGCCGATGAAGGTCGCGAATCTTTCCATCATGCCGAAATAGGTAAAAGATTGGCTTACGCTTTGGGCCGGAGCATATTTGACGAACATCGCCCGGGTCACTGTCCAGGCTGAACCGAACCAGAGTCCCATAAAGGTAGTAATAATCAATAACACGGTGATGTTATTCGCGACCGCGAGCAGAGGGAATAGCGCGATCCAGCCGAGGAGGATTCCCACTAGGGTTTTCTTGAAGCCGATCTTGTCGGCGATCCATCCGGAGAGGGGCGAGCCGATCGCCGAGGTCAGCATAATGCCGATGAGGAGCACGCTTTTCATAGTGTCATCGACTCCGAAGACGCGTTCCATGTAAATAGGGAAATTGTTAGAAGCGGTGATGACCGCGTCATTGAAGAAAAAATAGGCAATAAGGAATCTGCCTAGATGCGGCGTTTTCAGCAGGTTTTTGAAAGACCACCAGACATTTCCGTATTCTTCCGTTACTTTGATCTTTACCGGTTCAGCAGTCGGATCCTTTTTGAATGTGATGAGCAGTGGCAAAGCCAAAAGAAAGAAGATGATGGTCGCGGGAATAAAAGCTTGCGCGCGGCCGGGTTCGCCGAAGATCGTTATGGCTCCGGTCGCGAACGGCAGGGCTATCAAAACTGCCGATATTTGTCCCAGATAATTTCCAAATATGCCCCATCCGGAAACAACTCCGTATTTGTCCGGGGTGGCGATGTCTTTTAGGAACGGGCTGTAATAGACGAAAGACAGCTGGTATCCGGCCATGGCAAGTATGAAAGCGATCACGGCTAGGATCACTTGTTCCGGATAAAATACCGCGATGATCCCAGTGATCATGAAAAAGATAGCGGTCGCGATGGTCGCCAGCCTGATGCCAATGACCTTGTTTTTCGTCTTGTCGGCTATTGATCCGAGGACCGGTCCCGTGAGCAGATAGAGCAGGCTTGAAATAGTCAGGGTTATATTGAACCAAAAATCCGAAATACCCCGATCGATGACCAGCCATTGCGAGAAATACAGAAAAAAAGCGATCATCACGATCGAGTTCGCGAAATCGTAGAGGGCCCAGACGAATATTTTGGTTTTATTCATATTCAATCAATGCCTATTTTGCAGGGCGTTTTTAATCGTATCTGCGTCCACGTACTCCAGCTCTGCTCCAGTTGAAAGTCCGCGGCCGAGGATGGTCACTTTGCTTTTGGAAAGTCCTGCTTTACCGGAGGAAAGCGCTTCCTTTAGGACATCTGCCGTATTCTCGCCATCAGGCGTCGCATTCAGAGATAAAATAACTTCGGCAGGCTTATCCACGGCGATCTTTTTGAGCAGGGCATTCAGCCGGATCCTTTTTTCCGGTTCTTTGTCGAGAATGGGCACGGTTCCGCCCAGAATGAAATACAGGCCCTTATAGGCCCCGCTCTTTTCGACAGCCTCGAAATCGGAGTCGCGAGCCACCACCATTAAGACTGATCGGTCTCTTGAATCATCGCCGCAAATGGAGCACGCGACATTTTTTCCGATAAAAAACCTATGACAGCGTTCGCATTCCGATGTTGCTTTTTTCACTTCCTGAACCAAATCGATGAACTCCTTGATAGATGCCGCCGGTTTATTCTGAAGATAATACACGAAGCGTTTCGCCTGTCGCGGGCCGATGCCGGGAAATCGGGCGAAGATCTCTTCGAGGCGGCGTAGACTGTCCATGAAATAAGTATAGGTTAGGGCACCCTCCATAGCTATGTTGACAAGT
>CAYITC010000029.1:0-5922 GCA_964366245.1 uncultured Candidatus Saccharibacteria bacterium | reverse complement strand
CAGACGTGTGCTCTTCCGAGCTAGAAGCTGTGGGGAATATCATCACGGACTTGGTTAAAAACCACTCGTCTCCGGCTTATCAGCGCCGGGCCAGGATATCGAAGATATTCCGCTACCTGTTTTCCGGCGGGATATCGGCGTTTACGAATATCCTTGCGCTCTATGTCCTCACTGATCTCGTTCGCATATGGTATCTCTTTTCCTCGGTCTTCGCGTTTCTGATAGCTTTTTTTGTGAGTTTCACCCTACAAAAATTTTTTACTTTCCAGGATCATGGTATGGATGGTGTTCACGGTCAGGCCCTGATCTATCTTATTGTCGCCGGTACGAACTTGCTTATAAATACCGGCTCCGTCTATCTTTTCGTCGAGTATGCGCATGTGCATTACATTCTGGCGCAGGTCATAACCAGTATTTTCATCGCCATCGAAAGTTTTATCATATATGGTATGTTTATATTCAAGAAATCAGCCAAAACGGCCTAATATATGAGATTATTAATTATCACCCAAAAAGTGGATAGGAAGGATGCCGTGCTCGGTTTTTTCCATCGTTGGCTGGAAGAATTTTCCAAACGAGTCAGGACCATAACCGTCGTCTGCCTGCAAAAGGAAGACTATGATCTGCCGGGTAATGTCGCTGTTCTGTCGCTCGGCAAGGAGAAATGGAAAAGCACCGCCAAGTATGTTTTTCTGCTGTTCTATTTTTCCATCCGTTACGCCAACAGGTACGACGCCGTTCTCGTGCACATGAATCAAGAATATGTTCTGGCCTCGGGCTGGCTCTGGAGGCTCCTGGGCAAGCGCGTATACATGTGGCGTAATCACTATGCCGGTAGCGTTTTGACCGATATTTCCTCCGTTTTTTGCACGAAGATTTTCTGCACTTCGCACTATTCCTATACGGCGAGATACAAAAAGACGAAGTTTATGCCGGTAGGCGTTGACACGACATTCTTCCAGCCTGACCAGAACACAGTCGCGACACCGCGATCCATACTTTCCCTTGGCCGGGTCGACCCAGCCAAAAATATCGGCACACTCATATCGGCTCTAGAGATTCTCAAGGCGGAAAATGTGATTTTTACAGCTGATATATACGGCAATTCCAAAGATCAAGCATATGCGGATTTGTTGGCGAGTCAGGTCAAGACGGCTGGCTTGGTCGATAAGGTGAAATTTTTCGCCGGGGTACCAAACCGCGACACGCCGAGAATTTATTCCGCTCATGAAATATTTGTTAACTTGAGTCCGAATGGCATGTACGATAAGACCATATTCGAGGCCATGGCCTGCGGTTGTTTCGTCTTCGCCTCGAACGACGATTTGCGCGACAAGATCGACCCTGCTTTCTCGTTTGCTTACAATGACCAGGATGATCTCTCCAAGAAGCTCAAAGCCTTCATGTCCATGTCCGAAGCCGAGCAGAATAAAAAGGCCGCCAATATCGCCGGAATCGTTCGCGAGCACAGCCTGCACAATCTGTCCGAGAGGTTAATAAAAGAAATGCAATGAGTAAACGCTTGATTTTATGCGTCTTGTCGGTAGCCGTGCTTTTTCTCACATTGCGCTTGTCCGGCCTCGACTTGCCGTATCATCAGGACGAATGGAAAAACGTCGAATCTTCGACGACGGTCGAAGCGGCCGGGCAATTCTTCGCGCATCCCCCAGTCTTTCAGATGTTGTTCGTCGCCTCATATAAGCTGTTTGGAATGGATGATATGCGGTTTGTACCCCTCATCTTTTCGATCGTTTCGGCTTTCCTGCTCTATTTTGTCGTCAAAAGGCGTGCCGGCAATGGAACAGCCGTTTGGTCCGTGATTGTATACTCGCTGTGTTTTTACGGAATCTTCGGCTCTTTGCAGATAGATGTCGACGGGGCGATCCTGCCGACGCTCTTTCTCCTGGCCGTATATGCATATGATAAGCTTTCTACGGGCGAAAAATCCAACAAAAAATGGCTAATTTTGCTGGTGGCCGCGTTATTGGCCGGCATGCTCGTAAAACTGAATTTTGTTTTAGTTATCGGTGCGATTGCTCTGGATTATTTGTGGAAAAATCGCCATAATCAGATTTACAAAAAAGTCGGTATAGCGGCCGGAAGTTTGATTGCTCTTGGCGTTGTCTATATTGTCCTGCTTTACTTTATCCAAGCGATATATCCCGCGTTCAGCATCTCATTCATGATGGGCCACGCCGATCAGTTCTCTGACACTATTGGCAGGAATTGGATACAGATCATCGTGCAGGGAGTGAAGGCGGTCTATTATCTATCACCGCTTTTGTTAGTGCCGTTACTTTGGATCGACAAGGAAATAATCAGGAAGACACGAGTTTTCGGTTTATATCTAATTTTAGGCTCAATTTTCTATTTTGTGTTGTTTGATTTCTCAAGAGGCGCGTTGGATAAATATCTTATGTTCGCCATCGTGCCTCTGGCGGTTATAGTCGGAATGATCCTAAAAGACAAGCTTAAGAATACGGACCTCTCTGCCGGTATCATAATCGGCCTTGCACTTTCCTTTTTACTGGTCGCGCTGAACTTTCTACCGCAAGCCGTAGTGGCGCTTTATCCTAAGACAGAGTGGTTCGGCCGGGTCCTTCATGGCGATTGGAATGTCCTTACGCCTTTAAACGGCGGCTCCGGTCCGATGGGCTTCTACATTTCTTTCTTGTTCATCGCCGGTTCATACACTGTTTCGTTAGTCGTGGCCGTGGTCGTCATGATAAAAAAGCAGTGGCGATCGGGAGCGGCCGTCATTCTTGTTATAATCGGACTAACTTATAATCTGGTTTTTGCTCAAGAGTTGTTCTTTGGCGGAATAAACGGTAGTGCTCCGAAAGTGCTGGATGAGACGATCGGCTTCATATCAAGCAGGGCGGCGATAAAAAAGGTCATGACTTTCAATGACAGCGGTGCCGGCCCACTGTCGCTCATGGGGAAATACGCCGGACGAATATATGCAACTCCAGATGGCGAAAGTGGTTATCGAAAGAAATTCTCCGAGTTTGATGGTAATTATCTGGTTGTGGATATGCCGAGATTTAATCCAAATGGTCTCTACTATAAATTTTTCGCTAATTGTGACATTCTTTTCCAGTCAGTTTCGAAAAATATTTCGGGGAAGGTGTATGATTGTTCGCGTGCCAAAGAAGCCGTAAAAACACTATGAGACGACCATTTTGGAAGCGCTACTATTATGAATATTTAAGCGATTTTATCGCCTTCCTGACGCCTCCGGACGCAGGGTCAGGCTATCGGGTGATCTCCGACGAATTGGGCAGGGTGCCGGATGTGCAGGCATTTTTGGAAGAGGTAAAAAAGATCTTGCCCGCGGACGGCAGGGTCATCGTGACGCAGTACAGCGCCCTCTGGGAGCCGGTGCTCCGCGTCGCGTCTCACCTCGGCCTGCGCTCGGACAAAGACGAACAAAATTGGCTTTCCATGCATGACCTCAAGAACTTCGCCTATCTCGCGGGCTTTGAAGTCGTCAGATCGGGCTCGAAGATGCTCATGCCGATCTATATCCCCGGCTTGGCCGAGACCCTGAATATCCTGGTCGCGAATATCTGGCCGTTCTCGAAGCTCGGGCTGTTCCATTATGTTGTTCTCCGGAAACCGGAGCCGCAGGCAAGCTTGAAGCCTGGCGCGAATCCAACCAATCCCTCGATCTCCATCATCGTCCCGACCAGGAATGAAGCCGGTACGATAGAGAAGATCGCCGCGGAATTGCCGGAATTGGGCAAATTCACCGAGATCGTCTTCATAGAAGGGAATTCGACGGACAATACTTACGATGAGATAAAGCGTGTGGCGACAGTCGCGCATAGGGAGCGCAAGATCTTATATGCCAAACAGGAAGGAAAGGGCAAGGGTGATGCCGTACGAAAGGGATTCGATATGGCCACGGGCGATATTCTGGCCATATACGACGCCGACATGACCGTGCCGGCGGCCGAGATGAAAAAATTCTATGAAGCGATAGTCGCCAATAAAGGTGATTTCATCAATGGCTCGCGTCTCGTGTATCCGCTTGAAAGAGATTCGATGCGCGTGCTCAACTTCTTCGGCAATAAATTCTTCAGCTTGGCCTTCACCTGGATCCTTGGCCAGCCCTTGAAAGACACGCTTTGCGGCACAAAAGTCCTGTGGCGGGCGGACTATGAGAAAATAAAGCGCGGCCGTGCCTTTTTCGGCGACTTCGATCCCTTCGGCGACTTCGACCTCCTTTTCGGCGCGGCCAAGCTTAACTTGAAGATCATAGATCTGCCCATTCACTACAAACAGCGCGTCTACGGTACCACCAACATCAGCCGTTGGAGCCATGGCTGGCTACTCTTGAGAATGACTTTGTTCGCGGCTGGCAAGATGAAATTTTTATGAAACTGTCCGTCGTAGTCCCGGTTTTTAATGAGTCCCGAACAATCGAGAATGTCTTGTCTAAAATCGCGCGCGTGCAACTTCCGTCGGGAGTAGGAAGGGAAATCGTCGTTGTTGACGATTGTTCCACCGATGGTACGGGTGAGATTCTGGAGCGGCTTCAAAAGCTCTATCCCTTGATGCTCATAAAGCATGACAGGAACTATGGCAAAGGCAGGGCTATCAGAACGGGTCTAAAAGCCTGTAGAGGCGATTTTGCCATCATCCAGGACGCTGATCTCGAATACGACCCTAATGAATATGTTAAATTGATACAACCAATCATTGAAAGGAAAACGGATGTCGTATACGGATCACGATATTTAGGAAAATCAATAAAAGGCATAATATCGATCAATTTCTTCGCTAATAGGGTCCTTACGTTCGTTTCCAATTTTTTTACAGGCTTGAATCTCACCGACATGGAGACTTGCTACAAGGTCCTGTCAAGAAAGGCAATCGACAAGGTAGCTCCACGATTGACTTCGGACAGATTCGACATCGAACCCGAGATAACCGCCGTTATTGCCAGGTCTGGAGTCAAGGTAATTGAAGTTCCAATCTCATACGACCCCCGCACTTCCAGGCAGGGCAAGAAAATAAAATGGCACGATGGTTTCCCGGCGCTATGGGCGATAGTAAAGTTCAGCGCTTAGGCGTGCAGGTGAAGTCCTTCTCGCAATCCTGTCTAAGCTCGCAATCATAAGGGACAATACTATTCAATAACGCCGGGAGTTCCGTCTCATCATTCGGCTTATGGTAAGCGGACATGACGATGATAGGCTTATATTTCTTTAGCGTTTCCGCCGCTCCCCTTAGTATATTCGCCTCGTAACCTTCGGTGTCTATTTTTATAAAGTCAGCCGGAAGATTAAAACTGTCCAGGGTCTTTATTTGTACGGGAATCCCTCTTTCGCCGATGTAGTTGCCGCCAGAGCCGCTGGCCAATAATATCGAAGCCTTCTTCTCCTTTTCACCGAGTCCAAAATTATAGATCTTGATATTCGGATAATACCGGGTGTTCGTTTTCAACGCTTCGAAAGTCGACGGAGTCGGCTCGAAGGCGTGAATGGCGGAGCGGGGGTGATTCGCGGCGACGAAGATCGAAAAGACTCCCGTGTTCGCGCCGGCGTCTATTACTACCGCGTCATTTTTGATAAGCTGGATGCGGTATTGATTAAGCCCGATTATTTCATGGATCAAGTTTAACGCAGTTCTAAGCTCCCTTGGACCCTTAGGCGTAATAAAAGGTTTTCCATAGATACTGAAAGATTTTATCGAGTCCATTTTGGGTCGCATGAATGCGGGAAGCATGAAAAAAGCGGCCAGCGAAAAAGATAGATTCCCGGTGAGGAGCAATTTTCCGTACAGTATTCTTAGCTTTATGGCTTCAGTTATCTTTTTCATGTCCATAACGTCCTATTACAGCGAATCCCTTAGGACTTGCCTGACCCTCGCTTCCGCAGAATGTCTATTCAATATCGCGGCGTATTCCTCCTGGCC
>CAYITC010000028.1:0-5924 GCA_964366245.1 uncultured Candidatus Saccharibacteria bacterium | reverse complement strand
AATTCTTAGCGGTGCGGGTACGGGGAATCGAACCCCGCTCTCGTCCTTGGCAAGGACGCAGTCTACCACTAAACCATACCCGCTTCCCTGTTTCACGCGAACCAGCAGAGTATAACTTAGTTCTTTTGGTTTTGGAAGAAAGATTCGCCTGGTGCCCTCGGAAGGACTCGAACCTTCAACTTTTGTTCCGAAGACAAAAATGATATCCATTTCACCACGAGGGCATGGGTAAATAGTAGCGCATATAGAAAAAAAGCGGAAATTGTAGTAAAATACTTTAATGAAAATGGCTCAAAATAGCCCTATCCCCGCGGAAGTGCTGAATATCGCCACAACCCTTGAAAAGGCCGGTTTTGAGGCTTATTTAGTGGGCGGATGCGTCAGAGATCTATTGCTCGGAAAGACTCCGAAGGACTGGGATTTCACGACAAACGCAAGGCCGGAGCAAATAATCAAACTTTTTCCCAAGACCGTTTATGAAAACACTTTCGGCACAGTTGCCGTAATAAATGAAGCTACCGAGGATGAGACTCTCAAGGTCATCGAGGTCACCCCCTACCGCGTTGAATCGAGGTACTCTGACAGGCGCCATCCCGACCATGTTAAATTCAGCGATACTATCGAAGATGACCTAAAGAGACGTGATTTTACTATAAACGCCATGGCCGCCAGTCTTTCCAAAGGAGCTATAAAGGACATGGTTGACCTTTATCGCGGATTTGATGATCTAAAAAATAAAATCATAAGGACAGTAGGGAAGCCGGTCGATAGATTCGGGGAGGATGCTTTGCGGCTGATGCGCGCCGTCAGATTATCGATAGAACTTGGATTTAGCATCGAAAAAGAGACTCTTACGGCTATACAGAGCCAGAATCTGCTTATCAAGGATGTTTCACGTGAAAGAGTTCGCGATGAATTCGTGAAGATAATCATGTCCTCGGAACCCAAAAAAGGCTTGGAATTGCTTCACGAAACAGGCATTTTGAGACAAATCATCCCTGAATTAGAGGCTGGGATTGGAGTTTCACAGACACAAGCTCATGCCTATGATGTCTGGGAACATCTGTTGAGGAGCTTACAACACGCCGCAGACAAAGAATATAGCTTTGAAATAAGGTTGGCGGCCCTATTTCACGACATTTCCAAGCCGGAAACCAAGGATGTTTCACACGACACAAATCAGGTGACTTTTTATGGTCACGAGCTAAAAGGTTCACGTGAAACACGTAAAATACTGGAAAAACTGAAGTTTTCACGTGCAACAATCGAAAAAGTGGCCAAACTGGTACGCTGGCACATGTTTTTTTCTGACACCGAGACCATTACGCTATCTGCCGTCAGAAGAATGATCGTCAATGTGGGTCGTGAAAACATCTGGGACTTAATGAACGTACGCGTCTGCGACCGCATAGGCACAGGCAGGCCTAAGGAAAATCCCTATAGATTGAGAAAATACAAGGCAATGGTGGAGGAAGCCCTGCATGACCCTATTTCTGTTTCTATGCTCAAGATCGACGGCAAAAGGCTTATGGAGGTCACCGGACTGTCACCAAGTCCGAAGATTGGGAACATCCTTCATGCTCTTTTCAACGAGATTCTCGAGGATCCCAAGTTGAATTCAGCAGAACACTTAGAGAAGAGAGCCTTTGAATTAGCGAAGCTTTCTGATTCAGAATTGATCGATCTGGGTAAACAGGGCAGGGAAAGACAAGAGGAGGAAGAGGCTAAGAATATAGGCGAAATAAGGAAAAAGTATTTTGTCCAATAGATTGACTTATATAATGCACAGCTTATCCCCACTGTGTCCTTTACACTGTCCTTTAAAGGACGTACTATTGCGGATAGATCTTGTCCGCTTCCGAGGTTCATAAAAGCCACGAAAGTGGCTTCAATAAGTAGAGCGGATCTGCTCCTTACAAAACTGAAGAACTGGGTAGGCTCTTCATCTCACGAAGCTGAAGCGAATCAATTTTTGTCCCCATGATGATCTTGGGGATCGCCCGTCCTTTCGTTGCTAGCCTGTCGACGCACATTTTCTCGATCTTTCATTGCCTCCTTACGGGAGAGCAGAACTTAACTGAAAAATGCGCGTCGACACCTAAAAGCTGACATTTTGCTTTCAGGAACGATTTGGATAGTGGCTAGCTCTTTATTTCGCCGAAGCTCCACAAAGCCGCGTTCGCGGTTCCAAATTTTCTCCCGGAATCGACGACTAAACGCGGCTTTTTCTTTTCCGGACCACCAAAATAAAGCTGACTTTTTTAACATAAAGGCCTTAGCAGAGCCGTAAAAACTACCCCATGCCTAATTCGATAGGGCAATGGTCAGAGCCTAAAATTTCATCAAGAATCTTTACTTTGTCAATCTTTTTGATCAACTCCTGACTGACGAAAAAATAGTCTATTCGCCAGCCAACGTTACGCTCGCGGGCAAAAGTTTTCATATCCCAGTATGTATACTTGTTCTTGACGTCCGGATAAAAGTGTCGGAAAACATCTACATAGCCATGCGCTATGACTTTGTCCATCCACTCGCGCTCGATGGGGAGAAAGCCGGTGTTATTCTCATTCTCTTTCGGCCGCGCCAGATCGATCTCGGTATGGGCTGTATTGACATCGCCGCAAAAAATGATTTCGTGTTTTTTCTTTTTTAACGCATCTATATAAGACAAAAAGACATCGTAAAACTCAAGCTTGTATTTTAATCGGTCAGGTCCGCCACCTCCATTAGGAAAATAGATATTCAAAAGGACAAAATCCTTGAAGAAGAGCGCGAGAAACCGGCCTTCTTGGTCATATTTCTCAATACCTAGGCCATATTCTATCTTTTCCGGTTTTGTCTTTGTGTAAACAGCAACACCGCTATAACCCTTGCGGCCTTTGGAGTGATCGAAGTATGAGGAGTAGCCGGGAGGATTAAGGACACCTTCCTCAAGCTGGTCGACGTGAACCTTTGTCTCTTGGAGACAAAAAATGTCCGGCGATTCGTTCAGGAACCAGTCGAAGCCGCCTTTCTTGACGTTCGCCCGCAAGCCGTTCACGTTCCAGGATATGATGCGCATAAATAGATTATAGCAATTACTTATTTCTCCTGTTGTGAAACAATTTATGCACGCGTTTCAGTTCGCTGTCAGTGACATGCGTGTATATCTGCGTCGTGCTGATATTCGAATGGCCAAGAAGAAGCTGGACGGCGCGTAAATCGGCGCCGTTATGCAGGAGATCCGTTGCAAAAAAGTGCCGCACGATGTGAGGCGTGACTTTCTTGGATATGCCGGCTTTGATAGCCCAATACTTAACGATCCTTTGAACGGAACGGGGATCTAGGGCCAAATCGGCGTCTTTTGATTCGTCATGGCCATCGCGGGGCAAACGCGCGAATAAAGCGTCATCCAAATCGGCACGCTTTTTGATATATTCTTTGACTGCTTTTCGCGCTTCATCGGAGATAAAAACGACGCGGATCTTTTCCCCCTTGCCGCGCACCGAAAAACTGTCCTCGTCGAAGTCGACATCGCGGGTCAGAGAACAGAGCTCCGACACGCGCAGACCAGTTGAGAATAAGAGCTCTAAAATGGCTCTATCTCGAAGTGATTTCAAATCCTTGCCGTCCGGAGCTTCGATGAGGCGGCGTAATTCTTCAGCAGAAATTAGATCAAGAGCACGTTCACCAACTTTTGCCAATTCTATTTGTTCCGGTGAAAGCGATTTTATACCGCGTTTGGCTAGAAATTTCAGGAACGAACGCAGGGCTATAAGATAGTAGTTCTGGGTCTTCTTTTTGAGCGTCAGGTCCGTCGCGGAGCCTTTTCCGCGGCCGCCGGTCTGGCGGTTGAGCCACAGACGGAATTTTCGCACGTTATCCGCGGAAATATCTTCCGCATTTTTTATTTTGGCGTGGCCGATGAAACGCTTGAGATAATGGTCGTAATTCTCAACAGTTTTTACAGACCGACCCTTCTCGATCTCGACATATTCTAGGAATTGCTGTTTCATTTCGGAAATATTGTGCGACATGGCTTTATTGTACCAAGAAAATTGCCAGAAAAGAGCATTTATGCTAATATATCGCCCATGTTAACTACGAGGCAAAAGACTAGGGTCATCAAGGAAACGGGCATCCACGACAAGGATACCGGTTCTCCGGAAGTCCAGATCGCCCTTTTGAGCAAGCAGATCGGCGAATTGACCGACCACCTCAAGAAACACAAGAAGGACCACCACTCGCGGCGCGGCCTTCTCGGCATGGTTGCAGACCGTCAGACGCACCTCGCATATCTCCAGAAGAATTACCCTCGCAGGTATTCATCGATCATTAAAAAACTGGAGCTCAAGAAATAGGTTCGGGGTCTTTTGTCAGTACTTTTCATTTTAATAGCAATTTTTTAATAATAGTTCGTTAACTAATTTTTTTATGGCAGTAATAAAACACAAGGAACAGCGCGTCGGGATTTTCATAGATGCGCAGAATCTCTATCACAGCGGCAAGAACCTATATCACTCAAAGGTCAATTTCGGCGCGATAGTCAAAGACGTGCTCGACGGCAGGAAGCTGGTGCGCGTCATCGCCTATGTCATTTCAACGGAATCAGGCGAGGAGGGCGCGTTTTTCGACGCTCTCGAGAAGGCCGGCATAGAGACTAAGGTCAAAGATCTCCAGATATTTAGTTCCGGCGCCAAAAAGGCGGACTGGGACGTCGGCATGGCCATAGACGCGGTAAAAATGGCCCCGAAACTCGACGCGATCATTCTGTTGACCGGCGACGGCGACTTCGTGCCGCTCATAGAATATCTTCAGACCAACGAAGGCTGTCAGGTAGAAGTGGCTTCATTCGGCAAATCCACTTCGGCCAAGCTCATAGAGGCCACTGACCATTTCATGGATCTGGATCTGGCACCGAACAAATATCTCCTGCGGACGGGAGGGAAGAGGTAAGAGATTATTTTAATTTTTCTGAATATTTCTTGTTTCTGTATATGAGTATGTGCTTTTTAATATCAGCGTCGATTTCTTTGCGCTCCTTTATATTATATTCATCACGATTTATATAACAATGGCCATGAATTCCTTTGACTCCTCCTCCGACATCAAAAAATATCTCCCCTAAGCGGCCGTTTACAATTGCAAAACACCATCCAGTTTCACCCTTGAAAGGATTCTTGAATTTTTTCACGGTCTTATTATACCAAAAAATATTACAACCTGAACGACAAATCGGTGGAAGTTCACATGAAACCATAATCAGTAAAATCTTCTTTATCCGTGGTAGGAAGGTCATGTTAGATGAAGATCTCGCTCCGATTTTATGTTTCAATTATCAAGATCCGAGTTTGAAATCTTGCTCTGCCAATTTGGCATAGCAAGATGGGGTGGACGCAGGAATCTGCCGTCAGTTTTTACAGAGCAAGGTGTAGCTATGTTATCAAGTGTATTAAATAGTCCGAGGGCCATCCAGGTAAACATTCAGATAATAAGGATCTTCACAAAACTTCGTGAGATATTCGCCTCAAACAAAAATTTAACCGACAAACTAGACAACATGGAAAGAAAATATGACAAACATATCTATAATATCTTCGCTGTCATCAAGGAACTCAAGGAGTGGCAAGGCAAGCGGGAATATGTTGAGAGTAAACCTAAGGGACCACTCGGCTTTCAGGGTAAAATGTGAGATTTTCATTTTATTTCTAAACCGGAACAATTGGCAAAGCCTGTCTAATTTTGCTAAAGTTCTCACATGAACATGAACAAAAAAGAATTCTCCCTAGAGGTCGGCGGCGATTCTTCAAAATCGGGCAAAGCCAAGACTTTGACCGCCGAATTCAATGACCTGGCAGACCAGGCCAACGGCGCCGTGATGGTCCGCTACGGAAATACCGTAGTATTAGCAACCGCCGTCATGGGGGATCTCCGTGACGGTGATT
>CAYITC010000027.1:0-5957 GCA_964366245.1 uncultured Candidatus Saccharibacteria bacterium | reverse complement strand
CGAGCAAGAAAGAACTGATGTTACAAAAGAGAAAACGGGGGGTGAGCTAAAAGGTGTAGTCGCGATAAATCCCGTAAACAATGAGGAAGTTCCGGGATGGATTGCGGACTATGTACTTCCCGGATACGGAACAGGCGCCATAATGGCAGTTCCAGCACACGATGATCGAGACTTTCATTTTGCAGTAAAATATGATCTTCCAATCGTATCCGTGATAGAGAGACCGGCTCAAACTTCGACGATCTTTGCAACCATACATGACGATGATAAAAGCGGGCCGGCCGAATTTATACGAAACTTGAGTACGACAAGCGAAGCAGTTGCTCCCACTATACGCATGTATCACCTTGCGGCTGAAAAATCCAATGAACTTAGCGAATATTTTAGAAACAATAAAATCGTGCCCGACGGCGATTTACAAGCCCTTACTTCCAAAAAGAGTTTTGTTCTCCAGCGTGACGGTGGAAATAGCAAGCTCATTTTTTCAGAAGTCTATACCGGTGATGGCCGTCATATAAATTCAGAGTTCTTGAATGGACTCGACAATAAAACTGCTATTTCAAAATCAATAGAATTCTTGGAACAAACAAGTATCGGCAATAAAAAAGTTGTGTACAAGCTTCGCGACTGGGTCTTTTCTAGGCAACGCTATTGGGGCGAGCCGATACCGCTCATTCACTGTGAGAAATGCGGTGTTGTGCCGGTACTTGAAAAAGATTTGCCGGTAAAGCTACCTAAGGTTAAGTCATATGAACCAACAGGAACGGGCGAGTCGCCGCTTGCCGTGATTGATAAGTGGGTAATTGTGAAATGTCCGCAATGCGGCGGCAAAGGAAAGCGCGAGACCAATACCATGCCCCAGTGGGCAGGGTCTTCTTGGTATTATCTGCGCTATGAGGATCCGAAAAACAAAAAGTCATTGGTGGGCAAGGATAAGGAGAAATACTGGTCGCCGGTTGATTTATATGTGGGCGGAGCCGAGCACGCGACGAGGCATTTAATTTACGCGCGCTTCTGGCACAAGTTTCTATATGACATTGGCGTAGTCTCAACCACCGAGCCGTTCACCAAGCTCCAAAGTGTCGGGCTAATCATGGGCGAGGACGGCAAGAAGATGTCGAAGCGCTTCGGTAATATCGTGAATCCAGATGACATCGTCGCCAAGTATGGAGCCGACACCCTCCGTATATATGAGATGTTTATGGGTCCATTCGACCAGCAGATAGCCTGGAATACTTCGAGTATGGTCGGTTCCCGCAGATTTATTGAGCGCGTCTGGAAAATGGAAGAGAAGGTGGCAGAAGAGAAACTCCGTGTCTCTGAATCCCATTTCTCTTCTGCCACCAAAGTGCTCCACAAGACCATAAAGAAGGTAACCGATGACATTAATGGCCTGCGATTCAACACCGCCATAAGCTCTCTCATGATCTGCGCCAACGAGCTCGAAAAAAACACCGCTATCAGCAGGACTGACTATAAAACATACCTTAAACTCCTGGCTCCTTTCGCTCCCCATGCGACCGAAGAGCTCTGGGCATCCCTGGGCAATAAAAAATCGATCCATATCTCCGAATGGCCGAGATACGACCCGGCGCTCCTGGCTGAAAACATTGTTACCATCGTGCTTCAGATCAACGGCAAGACAAGGGGATCTTTCACCAGCCCGGCAAACGCCGACGGACAGGCCCTGGAAACAGCCGCAAAGGCCCTGCCGGAGGCCCGGAAATGGCTCCAGGGCAAGGAAATCAAGAGAGTAGTGGTAGTTCCTGGCAAACTTGTCAACTTCGTGTTATAAATGTTGACAAAACATGACTATGAATGGTAACGTGAATAAACAATAAATCGCATATATGCCTACTGCCGCCATTTCATTCAAACCAAAACAAGTCGTCAAGCGCCTTTTGGCGTCACTGCCTGACCGGGCGCGCGAGATCATGGTCCTCCGTTACGGCCTCGGCAAGGATCCCAAGAGGATGACCCTGGACGGCATCGGCAAGAAATATGACATCACTCGCGAGCGCGTCCGTCAGATAGAGAATTACGCCCTAGGCGTTATCCGAAAATCAGAAGCCTATGTCGAAGAAAAAGCGATCTTTTCCGAGATCGAGACTCTCCTGCATTCGCTCGGCGGCGTCGTCGTTGAGGACGATTTCCTGGGCCATGTCTCGAAGGACAGGGGCCTTCAGAACCATGTTCATTTCCTTCTGACCGTCGGCGAACCATTCAAGAAGATCCGCGAAGACGACGACTTCCGTCATCGCTGGCACGCCAACGAAGAGCTCTCGAAGAAGGTCGAGGACGCCCTGCGCAAGCTCTACTCCAGCCTTTCGACCGAAGATCTCCTGCCTGAATCCGAAATGGTCGCCAAGCTTTTGAACCACCTCGAAGACGTCTCCGAGAAATACAAGAATCAGGAGATCATGAAGCGCTGGCTCATGATATCGAAAAAGATCGGCAGGAACGCTCTCGGCGACTGGGGCATGACCCATTCTTCCAATATCAAGACCAAGGGTGTCCGCGACTACGCCTTCCTGGTCATCAGGAAACACGGCTCGCCTATACATTTCCGGGACGTGGCCAAGCAGATCGAGAAGCTTTTCAACAAAAAAGCTCACGTGGCCACCACGCACAACGAGCTCATAAAGGACAAGCGCTTTGTCCTGGTCGGCCGCGGTCTCTACGCGTTGGCCGAATGGGGTTACGCTCCCGGCGTCGTCCGCGACGTCATCAGGAACATCCTCGAGAAGCACGGGCCGCTCACCAAAGAGGAGGTCATAGACAAGGTCATGAAAGAGCGCTACGTCAAGGAAAACACCATCACCGTCAACTTGCAGAACCCGAAACATTTCAAACACGACAAAGATGGCCATTTCTCCGTTGCTTCAGCATAGGCTAATAGGAACAACAAAAGAATGTGAGGTATAATAATCCTATGATTTATGCCGAACTTGCCGATTTTTTAACCGGGCTATTCCATGAGACCATAGGACCGCTCTCTGCCGGCTATTTCGTCATGTTGGCTCCGATATTCGCGGCGATCTTCCTCGGGGTCGTTTTCTGGGAAGTCTGGGTCAGATACGTTCAGTTGGCTCAATTTTTGGGCCTAAAATATACGATTCTGGAGCTCCGCCTGCCGAAGGACACCTTCAAATCGCCTCTGGCCATGGAAACGGTCCTGCACGCGATCCACAACACGTCGGACGGTAGCCACTACGCGCAATTCTGGAAAGGCGAGACGAGGCCTTGGTATTCTCTCGAGATCATATCCATAGAAGGCAACGTCAAATTCCTGATATGGACGGAGGACAGGCGCAAGTCGAATCTGAAGGCCGCGCTGTATTCGCAGTATCCGGGCATAGAGATATATGAGATACCGGATTATGCCCAGGATTTCCAGTGGGACCCGAAGGTTTGGAAGATCTGGGCGGCGGAGTTCTCCTTCACGCAAGAAGGGCATTCTAACGCCTACCCGATAAAGACTTACGTCGATTACGGGCTGGATAAAGATCCTAAAGAGGAATTCAAGGTCGACCCGCTGGTGCATATGCTGGAATGGCTAGGCAGCTTGCGTCCGAACGAGCAAGCCTGGTTCCAATTCGTCGTGCGCGCCCATAAGAAAGAACAGAGAAAAGCCGGGCATTTCTGGAAACAGACTGATGTCTGGAAGGACGAGGCCACGGCACTGGTTAATAAGATCCTGATGCGCGATCCGGTGACCAAGGTGTCCGGATCCCTGGAAAAACAGAAGATCGCCGGGATATTCGAGGAGATCTCCAAGAAGCCCACTATCTCAAGGGGTGAACAGGAAATAGCGGAAGCGGTAGAGAGAAAGCTGCAGAAACTGCCGTTCGACGTCTGCGTCCGCGGCGTTTACATAGCCAAGAAGGACATCTTCGACACGCCCTTCGGCATCGGCGGCGTCATCTCCAGCATGAAGCAATTCAACACCGAGCACATGAACGGGTTCCGGCCGAACGGCGACAAATGGATCGCCAAGTTCGACCATCCTTGGCAGGATTACAAGGATATACGCCGGAATTATCTTTCAAAAAGGTTCATGATGGCATACAGGCGCCGGTCGGCCTTTTATCCGCCGTATAAGACAGTCAGTCTGATCTTGAATACCGAAGAATTGGCCACTATATACCATCTGCCGGGAGCCGTCGCCGGCACGCCGACTTTGCAACGCGTCCCGTCGAAGAAGTCGGAGGCTCCCACGAACCTGCCGGTATAATATGCCCAAACTCAAATTGATCCTGATGGGAGCGGCCTTTGTCGTATTCCTGCTTGTCATACTGACAGCCATAGGTTCGAGCGCGCCCGCTGGTTTTCCGAATGGCGCGACGATATCGATCCCGAAGGGCCAGACGCTTTCGGAAGCCGCGCGAAGGCTTTCCGACGAAGGCCTCATACGCTCGCAGATCTTATTCAAGGTCTATGCGACTCTTCTGGACAAGGCCAACGGGATAAAGACGGGCGACTATCTATTCACAAAAGCCGAATCCGCCTTGCGGATAGCCTCACGCCTGGTGAAAGGCGAGTCGGGCTTTCCTCTCACGAAGGTGACCATACCGGAGGGCAGTGATTCTTCGGACATCGCCGTAATAATCGCCAAGAATATTCCGGATTTTCCGAAAGCGGAGTTTTTGAAACTGGCCAGAAGCAAAGAAGGCTATCTTTTTCCAGAAACATATTTCTGGCCGGCGAATGTCACGCCTCATCGAGTAATCGCGGAAATGGAGGCGCAGTTTGACCTGAAGATCGCTACGATCAAGAGCGAGTCGGATAAATACGGCAGATCGATCGAGGATGTCATAAAAATGGCCTCTATAGTCGAAAAAGAAGCGACATCGAGCGAAGATCGGCGGATCGTGGCCGGAATCCTCTGGAAGCGACTTGACGTCGGCATGGCGCTTCAGGTAGACCCGCCCTTCGAATACTTTTTGAATAAATCTTCCGACAAGCTGACCTTGGATGATTTGAAAACGGAATCGCCCTATAACCTGTATATCCACACCGGTCTGCCGCCTACGCCCATAGATAATCCCGGCTTGGCGGCGATTTTGGACACGATCGCTCCGACGAAAACGGCGTATTGGTACTATCTTTCCGGAAAAGACGGCGTCATGTATTACGCGAAAACGTTGGAGGGACACGTGGCCAACAAAAATAGATACTTAAGATAGCATGATCCGCGGCGCGTCAAAAAGAAAGGTCTTCGTAGGCATGTCGGGCGGGGTGGACAGCTCCGTTTCGGCCGCGCTTTTGAAGCGTGTCGGCTACGAAGTTACCGGTGTCTTCATGAAAGTCTGGCAACCGGACTGGATCGAATGCAACTGGAAAGAAGAGCGGATCGAGGCCATGCGCGCGGCGGCATATCTCGATATTCCATTCGTGACGCTGGATCTGGAGCGCGAGTATAAAGAGGGAGTCATTGATTACATGATCCGTGAATACGCCGCCGGCCGGACCCCGAACCCTGACGTTATGTGCAATCGCGAAGTGAAGTTCGGGGCGTTTTGGAAGTGGGCGAAGGAACAGGGCGCGGATTATATTGCCACCGGACACTATGCCGAAAACAAGGAAGGTCGCTTGATCGTTTCAAAAGATAAGAACAAGGATCAAACATATTTTTTGTGGACTTTGACGCGGGATGATTTGAAACATATTTTATTTCCGATCGGTCATCTTTTGAAATCAGAGGTGCGTGAACTTGCGCGTAAATTCAAGCTACCTAACGCCGAAAAGAAAGACAGCCAGGGCCTGTGCTTCATCGGCAAGGTAGACGTGAAGGAGTTCCTGAAACACTACATAAAGACACAAAAAGGCGACATCATGAATGAAAAAAAACAGGTGATAGGACATCATCCGGGCGCGCTTTTGTTCACTATCGGGGAGCGGCCCGGGTTTACTATCACGGAGAAGACACCGAATGACCGACCGTATTATGTGGTAGG
>CAYITC010000026.1:0-5990 GCA_964366245.1 uncultured Candidatus Saccharibacteria bacterium | reverse complement strand
TTGGGCGACTTTTACGGTCGGTCTGTTGAAAAAAGATGACGGTAAAGTTTTCATAAATTACTTATACATTATTTTCACAAGGAGTATAATTGAATCGTGCCATATACATCCTGCAGACAATGCCAGGCAAATTTTTATGTTAAACCGAGCGTTATCAAACGTGGTTGGGGCAAGTATTGCTCAATAAGTTGTGGCAGGCAAGGAAATCGGACCGGTATTAATACTGAATGTTTCGTTTGTAAGCGGCCAATCTACCGAGCACCAGAAAAATTTAGACGTGCCAAAAGTGGTAAACATTTTTGCAGTAAATCCTGTCAAGCATCTTGGAAAGATTCATTTCGCACTGGAAATAATCATCCAAATTGGAAAACTGGAGAGTACGCCTATAGATCGATCTTAAAAAGAAACCAAGTTCCTAAGATTTGTACCTTATGTGGCCTTAAAGATATTCGTGTGATGGCAGTGCATCATATTGACGAAGACCATAATAATAACGAACTAGGCAATTTAGCCTGGCTGTGCCACAATTGCCACCACCTCGTTCACCATGATAATGTTGAACGGCAAAGGTTTCTAGCTCTGATAAAAATGAGACCTTGAAACATGGTGCCTATAGTTTAGTGGTAAAACCCCGGTCTGTGAATCCGGAGTCGAGAGTTCAATTCTCTCTAGGCACCCACGGTTATAGAAACAGACCCTTTGTGGGTAGAAGTGATTTTTTATGCGCGCATCTATGTTGAAGACTGTGCTGATGCCCACGTTGCGTTCCACATGAGCCTGAATGTTTTGGCCAGATGCGGATCTTCAATGACCGTAGCGAACAACGGTTTTTCTAATGTCATCAGGGCTACCCTGTTGTTCCAAATGAGTATGTCAGTGGCCATGTTCCCGTACGACGCTGGCAGTATCTTGTATTCGTAGAAAACCCCAAGCTCTTTCTTTGTCTGCACGGCGGCTACGCTTGCGGAATCAGAGGTCAGAATGTCTTTTAGAAATATACCTTTTGCCTTGAGTCTCTTTCTCCAAGGAGTGAAAAAGCTTGGCATCTCCTCGAACAGCTTTGCGGTTGAAGCGATACCAAAAAGTTTTTCATCCGCTTCCAAAACTTCCGTGAACACGTTTTCCAATCCTTTTAGTCCGTCGAAGAAGCGGATTAGCGGTTTATTCCTCTGATTTTTGTACAACAGATTGATGTCTGGGAGCACGCGCTGCAAGGCCTCTCTTTTTAGGTCGAAATTTCGCAACATAGCCTCCGGCTCAGCGGCACTATAGCGTTTACGTTTACCGACCCTTTGCTCCAAAAGTAGTCCGTCGATCTTAAGCTTAGCGATTACATGATAGCTATTGGTCAGGGCTATGCCTGTTCCAGCCGCTATCTCTGAAGGGGAAGAAACGCCCCTTTCAATTAGGAAAAGGTATACCCTTACCTCATTTTTACTTAGTCCAAACGATTTTAGATCATTTTCCATATTAAATTCAATTTAATCTATATAATTATATTACCATTATTTAGGTCTAAAATGCAAGTTATGTCAATATTAGTAACGAAATTATTGAATAATCATCACAGAAGATTTAGTCTGTGTATAGATTACCCATTGAAATAACCACTAAACTACAATCAAGAAAGGAAAAACTACTATGCCGTCCGAAATTCCGACATGGATGCGTCTTGCGAACGATAAGGTTACCCTTGGAGAGATTAACCAGATGGATGGTATGTGGACTGGCGATATGGCTATAAACTCTCGCCGGGGCCGCTACAATCTCGACCACGGTATTGTTGAATTCATAAAAGGCGAGGACCTCACACCGTCTCCTTCCGGGTCTGTCTTTTTTGCCAAGGTCACACCAAAACAGTTAGGATTTTGGGGCTCGTTTGAGGAGCTCCTTGATGATTCGTTCCTTGGAAAATTTGAACTCAAGTTGTGTCGGCATTTCGATGCTTTCCTGCTTCGGTACGCATTCAGAGAGCAACACATTGGCAATACAATAATAATCGGAACGGAGCCGATAGAGCGTTATGCTGGTTCCGAATATTTTAGCTTGTTCAAGCTGAAATGTTTTGGACATAGCAGTGAGCCAGTCGACCTTTATTTGGGATGGGAGGATTACAATAAATCTCTCCATGACTCTCGGCCCAAGCCATGCGATCAACTCGTATTCCGTATTCGCGGGACCCCTTGCTGACAGAAGGTCCAGAAATAGCCCAACGTTCAATTAATTTGCGAGTCCGCCCCACCATGGCGGACTTTTCTTAACCAGAAAAACCACCAGCTACGCTGGTGGCTTTCACTATCCAGCAATCAACTTCAACTTTTCACTAATCCTGATTAAGTATTCTCGGTCTGATAGAACAGAAGTTATATAAGCCAACCTATCCCGACCCACGCGAATATTGACATGTTCTTTTAAATGTGTAGTATTGTAGGCTGTACAAACGCACTCATGAAAACACATTCTGTTGGCGACCTCATTCTGAAGATAGAAGGTCTACTTAAGGAGATGCGTCTAAGAGACCAAGAGCAGAGGCTCGTGGTCAGTCGTCTTGAGGCAAGGCTGAAAGGCAAGACGCTCGTTAAGTTCAATGACGCGGACAATCCCGTCTTCATGATCAAAAAGATCGTTGCGGAAGTTTGTGACGTGCCGCTTGATATCTTGATGACGCACGGTACCCGACACCGCTGGCAGACTTGGCCTAGGCATCTGGCGATGTACTTTTGCGTTAAACACAGGCTGGGCACACTGCGAGATCTTGCCATGCAGTTCGACAGAAGAGAGCATGGAACTGTTCTTAACGCGAAGAAAATGGTGATGGCGGAGCTTGCGGTATCTCACAGCACTCAATGCAAGAGACAGCATGATGAATGCCTTCGCCGGATCAAAAAAATCATGGACTGATCCGGCATGGCCCGGAGCGACAATTAGGACGGCGTAGCGATGCGCCGTTTTTTGCTATAATGAATCAATGCTCATTCTGATAGCTTTAGCTACTTTCGCGTTCACCGTGGTCGGCGGTCTTGTGGCGTTGAAATACAAGGACCGATTACATTTGATCCTCGGCTTCAGCGCCGGCGCGGTCGTTGCGGTCGCTTTTTTCGACCTGCTTCCCGAGGCGCTCGAGCTTGGCGGCAAGTATTACGAGGCCTCAACCATCACCGGCGTGGGCGCTTTGTGTTTTCTTGCCTATTTGATCCTCGACCGCACCGTCTTTTTGCATGCTCACGCGCATGATGACCACGAACAGAGATTGTCTGATTCGGAGTCGCGGCACATTAAAAGGGGCACTCTAGGCGCGTCAAGCTTGAGCATCCATAGTTTTCTGGACGGTATCGCCATCGGCCTAGCTTTTCAGGTGTCGGCGTCGGTTGGCGCTATCGTCGCGGTAGCGGTCCTCATCCATGATTTTTCCGACGGCATAAATACCGTAAGCCTCATTCTCAAAAATAAGGGAGACGGAAGCCGTGCCTTAAAATGGCTGGCGGTCGATGCGGTCGCCCCCGTCCTCGGCGTGATCTCGACTTTGTTCTTTGCTCTGCCCGGGCAGAGCCTGGCTATCGTCCTGGCTCTTTTCTGCGGCTTCTTCCTATATATCGGCGCCACTGATCTTATTCCCGAGAGCCATCACGCTCATCCCAAGATTCTCACTACGGCCATGACCCTTCTCGGGGCGGGAGTCCTATACTTGGCTGTCCAACTCGTCCATGTTTGAATACGACCTGCCAAAAGAGCTCATAGCCAACTCGCCGGCCGAGCCGAGAGATGCCGCCCGGCTGTTCGTCTACAGCGCCAAAACGGACGAGATCATTCTCGATATATTCTCGAATCTTGTCAGGTATATCCCCAGGGGGTCGGTGCTCGTTCTAAATGACACCAAGGTCGTGCCGGCCCGCTTGACTGTCGCCAAGCTCACCGGCGGAGCGATCAACATCCTTTTTCTCCTGAACGAATGGGACGGCGGGGCTTTCATAAAGGGTCTTCCGGACAGGGGTCTGAACTTGTACGAAGGACTTTTTTTGAACGGTCACCCCGTGCTCGAACCAGTCTCGCACGCGAAGGAAGAGTTCAATTTCAAGATCCTCGTCGCGCCAACGGTCTTTGCCGCCCTATTCGAACAGTACGGGCGCACGCCCCTGCCGCCCTATATCCACTCGAGTCTTTCCGAGGTCGAGGTCCGGAAGAAATACCAGAGCGTGTTTGCCGACAAGCCCGCTTCAGTCGCGGCCCCCACGGCGGCGCTTCATTTTACCGAAAGGGTCTTCAAATCCCTCGAGCTCAAGGATATCATCACGACGAAAGTCACATTGCACGTTGGCCGCGGGACATTTTCTCCGGTCAATGACGATACGCATTCGTCCGGCAAGCTCCATGCCGAGCCGATCCATGTGAGCAAGGAAAGCGCGGAAGTCATCAGAGCGGCTAAGCAATCCGGCAAGACAGTCACCGCTTGCGGTACGACCGCTCTGCGCCTGCTGGAATCGGCGGCCGATTATATCCTTGCCGGCAGGGAATATGACGGAGAAACCAGCCTCTTTATAAGGGCCCCATATGAATTCAAGATCGTTGATGCTTTCATCACCAACTTTCATCTGCCGGGCACGTCGCTACTCATGCTTGTCGACGCTTTTCTGCGGGCGGAAGGGGCGAAAAAATCCTGGAGGGAATTGTACGAACTGGCTATCCGACAGAAGTTCCGGTTCTATTCCTTTGGCGATGCGATGTTGATTGTCTAGGTTTTAGGCTGTATAATCAATTTTTATGAATACCAAGAGGGTCATTTTCTGGCTAGGTTTTGTGGTGGTTCTGGCGCTCATCGTCTGGGGGTTAATCGCGGCGATGGACAAGGGGAGTGCCGGACCGAAGGGAACGAAACTCGGCACTCCCGCGCCCGTCACTTTTGCCGACCATGTCCGCGGCCCGGAAAGCGCGCCCGTCACTCTCATCGAGTACAGCGATTTCCAATGCCCGGCTTGTCAGAATTATTATCCGGTCGTCGAACGGCTCTTGGCCTCGAGCACCGTGCCTATCCGGATGGTCTACAGGCATTTCCCTCTGCCACAGCACGCGAACGCGGTCATATCGGCGCAAGCTTCCGAAGCCGCGGCTCTTCAGGGAAAATTTTGGGAGATGTATAGCTTCATCTTCGCCAATCACGCGGAATGGACCGGGCTCAATGATCCGCGAGAGGTCTTTGCCGGTTACGCGCAACGGATAGGCCTGAACGTCACGAGATTCAAGGCTGACATGGACGGCGCCGTCGCGAAAGACATGGTGCAAAAACAGCTTGCCGAAAGCCGGTCGGTCGGCATAAACCAGACGCCGACATTCTTCCTGAACGGTAAAATGATCGAAAACCCGCAAGGCTATGAACCATTTAAAGCTGTTATTGAAGCGGCCGCTAAATAAAGTTTCGAACTGGCATGTGATGGCTTTCTTCGTCATTGCCCTGATCGGTTTTGCCGATGCGGCGTTCCTGACTGTGGAGCACTATCGCGGAGTGATCCCGCCTTGTACGACTGCCGGTTGTGATTTGGTGCTTACTAGCGCGTACTCGGCTCTATTCGGAGTGCCGACATCACTGCTTGGCGCGCTTTATTATCTGGCCATGGCGCTTTGCGCTTTTATATTCCTTGAAGCTAGGCATGTCAGTGGTATCGTAAAGTCTCATCATTTTTCCATCCTAAAATGGGCGAAGCTCGGCACCGTTGTCGGATTTCTGCTGTCTCTTTGGTTCACGTATATCCAGGTGTTCATATTGCACGCATACTGTCTATACTGCCTTGGTTCGGCATTGATTTCGATACTGCTATTCATTATCGGCTTAGATGCTCTGCGCAAAAATTATCTCCAGCCGTTCGAAAATATCTGACATGAAAATATCTGACATTTTAATAACTGAATCAAGCGTCAACTACGACCTTGTTGATTCCGGCGAGGGGGAGAAGCTTGAACGATTCGGCGAGGTCCTCATGTCTCGGCCGGATCCGCAG
>CAYITC010000025.1:0-6012 GCA_964366245.1 uncultured Candidatus Saccharibacteria bacterium | reverse complement strand
TCAGACGTGTGCTCTTCCGATCTAATGTCCCTGCGGTTCGGACAAGAAGGTCAGCGACTGCTGTGTCGAAAGGATGAAGGGGAAGTCGGCCTAGTGAGAAGCTCTCTCATGTCGGAATACCGGAAGAGTCTTGCCTTCGTAGAAGGCTTTTCTAATGCCTCGTTTCGGAAGAATTACGGACCGAAGAAGAGAGATCCGTCTTTTTTTCTCGAACGGACGCGGTATTTTTTGGATTGTCTCGGCAATCCGGAGCGCGGATTCAGATATATCCATGTGACGGGTACGGCTGGAAAGGGGACGGTTTCAACCATGTTGCAGAATGTTCTCTCGGAGTCCGGTAAAAAAACCGGTTTATTTACTTCACCCTATAGCACATCGGCGATTGAGGAAATCCGCGTCGGGGAGCTTTATATATCGCCGGCTGATTTTGTAAGGATTGTGCGCTATTTGAAGCCGTTCATAACCAAGGCCACCAGGGGGCCGTTCGGCGCGCCGTCCGCATTCGAGATATTCCTGGCTGTCGCGCTCGTCTATTTCAAAAAGCAAAAATGCGAATGGATCATCCTAGAAGTCGGGCTTGGCGGAAGATATGACGCCACGAATGTGATCGCTTTGCCGGCCGTAACTGCGGTAACGAACATTGATTATGATCATACGGAGATCCTGGGAAAGACGCTGAAAGAGATCGCGTACGACAAGGCCGGGATTATAAAAAGGGGTAGTGCTTTTTTCACTTCGGAACAGCGCCCGGGCCTGCTGGCTTTCTTCAGGAAGGAATGTGGAAAGCAGGGAGCAGTTTTCCGACCCATAGGCAAGCATCATGACCATCGAGTCCGAAACAGCCTTTTGGTCCAGAGGATAGGCGAGCGTCTCCAGATCCCTCAAAAAGCGATAAATCGGGGCATAAACATGACCAGACTGCCGTGCCGGTTCGAAGTGATGCAGAAAGACCCCTGCGTAGTGCTGGACGGTGCTCATAATAGGGCCAAAATCTCGAGCGTCATCGAAAATCTGCGCGGCCTAGATTGCAAACGGCTGATCGTCGTGGTCGGCATATCCAATCTCAAGAAGGACAACCGGGCCATATTGGCGCCGCTCTCTTCTCGCGCCGATCATATGATCCTGACTTCTTTCGGGGAAGGAGAGCGCGCTGGGATACATCCGAAAGCCATGCTCCCCATAATCTCGAAGTTGAAGAAAAAAAAGACCCGCCTGTCCGTCGAAGCGGACCCCGAGAAAGCCCTGAACATCGCCTTCAAAGCGGCCAAGGCGGATGACTGCATCCTGGTCACGGGTTCGTTCTTCCTGGCGGGTAGACTTCGAAAGAGATGGTACCCGGAGGCTTGGGTTTTGAAAAACAGGAAGAGCTTTTGACCGCTTTTCCAACTGGGGCTATCGTTCCAGATCGATCCAACTGTATTTAAGCCCGGTCTCTTCGTCAAAACGGGCTTCCCTAAAAGTCTCTTTTTTGAAGTCTGAATAGTTGGGAAAGAACACATCGCCTTTCAGATCACTTTCAACGATAGTGAGGTATATCTTATTGACCCGCGGGAGCCCTTGAGCGTATATCTCGCCGCCGCCTATGAGAAAGATCTCTTTATTTAGGTTGGCGCTTCGCGATTCGTAAGCCCAAGCCTTTTCGATAGCCTCGTCCAAGTTGTGGCAAACTATGGCTCCCGGGATATTCAGGTCCGTATTCCTGGAAACAATGAAATTTTCCCTGTTTGGGAGCGTTCGGCCTATAGATTCATGGGTCTTTCTACCCATTACGACGGCATGGCCGGAGGTTATTTGCTTGAAGCGCTTCAGATCGTCCGATATGCGCACAAGAAGCCGGCCTCCAGCGCCTATGGCGCGTTCTTTTTCCGTTATGGCGACGACGATGCTTATATTCGGCTCTTTCATGGCCTGATGATAACATTCCGATACGAAACTGTGTACATGTCATCCCCAAGCCGTCTTTGCGTTTGCCTTGCGAAAGACTATAATTCACTCCATGTCCCAAATCGTGCCGAACAGCAATGTCGTGAAGACCACGGTGAAGAGTCTTCTTTCGCAGAGCACGAATCTGGAGCAAAGATTTATTCCTAACTACAAAGAGCTAAACAAGATAGTTCAAACTTTCAAACAGATGGGGTATAGGGTAGTGCTGACGCAGGGCGTCTATGATCTCATCCACGAAGGACATGCCGCGTATCTCGAGACGGCGAAGGCCCAGGGCGACGTTCTCATCGTCGGCGTGGACTCCGACGAGCTCACCAGAAAGCGCAAAGGTCCGGAAAGGCCGATCGTCCCGCAGGAAGAGCGCCTGAAGATGCTGGTGCATCTCCGCCATGTGGATATAGTGACCCTCCGCAACGTGGCTGACGATATAGGCGACTTGATCCGCCTGGTGAAGCCTGACGTCCTCGTCGTTTCCAAATCAACGACTGACTTTAGCCGCAAAATGGCCAACGAATACGTGGACTTCTGCGGCAAGATAGTAACCCTGCCGCCGCAGGCGACAACAACGACGTCCGCCCGTATCCGCAACCTCACCATCGAAGGCGCCGAGAAGCTGGCTAAGAAGGTTTCCGAGCTTACGCAGGAATTCCTGGTGGACATCCGCAAGCAGTCATGAGCGCAAAATCGATGGGCGTTCCGCAGAAGACAGCCGTGGTCGCGTTCGTTCCCGTCATTCACAAGGGCTATGTGGATTTTTTTGATAAGCATCAGGGCGATATCTACATACTTGGAGATGATCTGGTAAAGCAGTTCACATTTTTGACGCGCGACCTGCGTTTGCTCGGAGAAAAAAGAACGGTCCAGGCTCTCAAAACTCTTTTCCCAGACCGAAAGATAGGCTCTTTAAGCGATTCGGTCTTAAGTACATGGAATTACGAAACAACCACGATGCCTGAAGATGAGATAAGCCATGAGATAGCGGAAAAATATAAGCTTGGCAGTAAGGTGATCTATGTTCCAGTTTTTCTTAGGTGGAATAGGCTTATAACGCTCAAGGAACTTGAAGTAGACCCGAATAGGAGGATCTCAAGGGAGGATTTGGATCGAGAATTCATGAATGAGGCTATAGTTGAAGCACCAAAGAGCGAAGATTGGTGGCGGCAAGTCGCGGCGGTCGCGGTTAAAAACGGTCGTATAATCCAAAAAGCTCATAACAAGCATCTACCTACGTCTTTCCATCTCTCTACGAATGGAGATCCCAGGAGCAATTTTAACGCTGGAGAACAGCCAGATATCTACACTGCGATTCATGCAGAAGGCGGCTTGATTGCGGAGGCCGCTAGGGAAGGGATAAGCCTGAATGAAGCGTCTTTATATGTCACCACATTTCCCTGTCCCAACTGTGCTAGGCTCATAGGCACTGCCGGGATTAAGAAAGTATACTATTCGAAAGGTTACTCTCTCCTTGACGCGGAAAAAATCCTCGAACATTTTGGGGTCGAGATCATCCTGGTCCAATAAATATCCTACCCGATCCTCATCGTCAGTCCCTTCGTCTTGTCATAGCCCGGATCGTCAGGGTCTGACTGGACTATGTGGGCGTGTAGGTGCGACACGGAGGCGCCGGTGAATTTTGTCTCGCCAAAGCGCATGATAAGCGTACCGCCGGTTATTTTTTTTGTGGCGACCTCGGATAGGAAGATCTCCATCAGTTCGTGCCAGGCTGGTGGAGATACCTGGTCGATATGGGTGATGTGTTCGCGATGGATGATGAGCCGATGATGTTTCGACGGTTTGTAAGGATACATATTATCCGTGATCGTCCAGAATTTTTTGCCTTCCAATGTCTTTTTGTGATATTTGGCAAAATGTTCCGGGCAGAATGGACAGACACCATCATTGGCGATCCGGCCTATGACATCAGCGTAGTCATCCTTGCGCGCGAGCGTATTATTTGGGTCTACGAATTTCTTCATACGGGTGTCGGGACTCGCATCGCCGGGTGGGGCTCGTAATCGGTCAAGGTGAAATGCTCTGTTCGGAAATCGAGGATATCTTTTGTATTCGGATCGAGAGCCACCGTCGGCAATCTTTTCGGTTCGCGCTTGATCAATTCTTCCACAAAGGGATACTGTCTCTCATAGATATGCGCGTCCGAGATCGTATAGATCAATTCTTTGGCTTTGTATCCCATGATCTGCGCGACCATCAATGTGAATGCGCCGTACTGGATCATGTTGAAGGGAACGCCCGTTGGCACATCGCCGCTTCTCTGGAAGTGATGAACGGACAGCTCTTTTGTTTCGGGATAGGCGAAAATGTGCAGATAGCCATGGCAGGGCGCGACGACGACTTTTCTTTTGAGACCCGAATGCTGGATAGAGTATTGAGGTATCCAAGGCGTGATTATGTGCGTGCGCAAGAACGGTTTTTCCTTGAGTTGCCGCATAACCTCGACGATCTGATTAAAAGGCTTGCCTTCAGCCGTGGGGAATGCCGCCCAAGCGGGGCCATATGATCCAGGCCCTAGATCACCTGGCGGTAAATCAAAAATAGCGCACTTTTCCGGTGTCACCCAATCCTTCCACCACTTACAGCCCCATTTCTCGAGTTCTTCCTGCGTGCGGGCACCGTGCAAAAACGCGAAATGTTCCGACAGCGCGCCATTCATGAGATTCGTGAGATCGCGCTCGGTGATGAGTGGAAAGCCGTTATCGAGGTCAAAGCGCATCTGTACGCCGATGACGCTTCTGGCTTCCTCGCCATGGATCGGCATAGTGCGGCGGCCGTTCTTCATGATGTGCGCGAGTAGGTCGCAGTACTGCGAGTCAGGTGTGCGTTCAGCAAAGGGTTTCATGAACTTTAATCATATCCTACTTGTTCTATTTTTCCAGCGTTGACAGGGTGAATATTAATGGTTAGGGTTTGGAAGTATTTTGTTCCAGAAAAACTCAACCCGTCCCAAAATGAAAGAACATGTGTCATATCCGCCGGTTGCAATCCGCGGGGTCCCGCCTGAAAAGGTTTGGCGTTGCTATAATGCAGGAAATTATCCATACTTCCTCCGCATTGTCCATGAAATAATCACGGGGACCTGCCCCTTCTGCCAGATTGATACGGACCTCAACAAGATCATCCCGATTGAAAACCCGTCCTGGCGCGTCTGGGACAATCCGATTTCGAAGTTGGGAGGCCCGGAGGCCCAGGACTTCCAATTCGTGATACCCATGATTCGCCACGTGACGCACCACAATGAGGTGACTCGAGAGGAGTGGGGTGATTTGTTCGACCTCATTCGGGCGATTGACACCCGCTTCGAGATCTCTGGAGGTGCCGTTGTCGCCCGCTGGGGAAATCCTCTGCGTTGCGCGCGCAGTCAGGAACACTTCCACTTCAATTATCATGTTCCTACCGGGAAGACGGAAGTACGTCCCTGGATCGCCAAGTCGGCCGATGTTCTGGCGCGGAAGCAGTTAATTCTCGAAGCGTTCGAGATGATGCGCCTGATCCAGATTTCCCAGCGTCTTTTGGTCGATGAAGCGCATGCCCTGCTTCCGGCCGCACAGCGTGAGCTCGTTGCCGGACTTCTTGACAGACAGGGTCGTTGTTGATCGGCATGATGAAAGTTCTCTCGTACCGGGCGGACATATCCGCCCTTTTTTGTTTCAAAATGATAAGATGGATGACACATGAAAGTGAAAATCCAGCGCATGAATCCGGGTGCAGTCCTGCCTAAATATGCCCATCCTGGCGACGTGGGACTGGATCTTTGTTCGTTGGAAGAGTACGTTCTCAAGCCAGGCGAGAGGAAGATATTCTTCCTCGGGTTCGCCTTGGAGTTTCCCCATGGGTATGCGGCTGTCGTAAAGGATAAGGGCAGTTTGCCCAAGAATGCCGGCATACACACCATGGGCGGAGTCTTTGATGCCGGGTACAGAGGGGAATACAATGTCAATTTAATAAATCTGGGCAGTGAGCCTTATCAAATACACAAAGGAGATAAGTTGGCGCAGTTGGTCATTTTTCCTGTTGCCATTGCAGAGCTTGAATAATCAGAGAATCTTTCAT
>CAYITC010000024.1:0-6705 GCA_964366245.1 uncultured Candidatus Saccharibacteria bacterium | reverse complement strand
CCGGATTTGATCAGATTCAGGATCCTATAGGCTAAGACGCGCGTCTTGCCCGAACCGGCCCCGGCCACGATAAGAAGAGGTCCCGCCATCGTTTCGACGGCTCTTTTCTGGGCTTCGTTGAGGGTAGTCACGAGGCTCATGGTAGCATAAACAACTTGTTCACAAAGAGGTTTGACTTCGGCCGGTAGACTGATATCCTGAAGTAACGCATTCAGTCCTGGACGGCAGAGAGATACCTATACGGAGGCTCAACGGTAAGGTCCCATCCATTATGCACTCAAACCAGTCCGACAAAAACCGATATCCCGCCCTTTCCGGGTTCAAGCGCCTCTTGACGATTTTGGCGATTATTCTTGTCGTTACCGCCTCTGCCGTCGCCTTTTCCAAGACCGTCCATGCCGGTCTTTTTTCTTTCCTGTCCGCGATCATGGGCGATCGGGAAGTGTCGGCAAAATTACTGGAGCCGAGAACGGCCGATTCCCAGATCTCGCCGATAATAGTCCTTCAAGCCGCGGCCAATCCGTTCCAGATCGTTCAGGCATCCGATCTGCCGCCGCCGTTGGAAGAAGACGGCACCACTCTTTCTCCGGACATTGCCCGGATGAACGCGACCTCCACGGAGAACATAAATACCCAGATTAGCATCTATGTCGTCCGTTCCGGAGATACCGTCTCGACCGTGGCCAAGATGTTCAACGTCTCGATCAATACGGTACTTTGGGCGAACGACATCGGAAGCAAGGCGACCCTTAAACCCGGACAGACTCTCGTCATCCTGCCGGTCACGGGCATAACTCATACGGTCAAGAGCGGCGACTCCATAGAGAGCATCGCCAAAAGGTACAAGGCCGATGTTAACGACATACTCAATTACAACGATCTTACGATCGTTTCGGTCTTAAAGACCGACGATGAGATCATAATTCCAAACGGTGAAAGCATTTCCGCGTCGCCGGTCTCGAGCCAGCCTTATGGAGGCTCATCGCCCGGATATTATTCCTGCCCGGTTCCCGGCTCGCGCCTTTCCCAGAGACTGCATGGCAATAACGGCGTTGATCTTGCCGCTTCCCTGGGCACGCCGATCCGCGCTTCCGCCGGCGGAACGGTCATAATCAATCGCGCCAATGGCGCTTGGAACGGCGGCTACGGCAACTTCATCGTCATCCTGCACGGCAACGGCACCCAGACCCTCTATTCGCACATGTCGAACAGTATAGTGAAAGCGGGAGAAACCGTTTCAAAGAACCAGACTGTCGGATATGTCGGCGTGACCGGGCTTACCACCGGACCCCATGTGCATTTTGAAATCCGCGGAGCCCAAAATCCGTTCGTGAGTCCGGCGTTATGCAGATAGTCAGAGGCTGTCCATCTTTTGGCGGTACTGCACGGCCTCAAGAATGTGTTTTTGCCGCACGCTCTCTTCGCCGGCAAAGTCGGCGATCGTCCTCGCCACTTTTATGATCCGATGGAAGGCCCGGCCGGACAGCGAAAGCTTTTGCCCAGCGACCTTAAGCGTTTTTCGCGCGAGATCGTCCATGAGCACGCATTTTTCTATGTCCGCGGCGCTCATTTCGCTGTTGAATCTCTTTTCTATGCCGAACTTTTTGAATCTCTCGGTCTGGATGTTCCTCACCGAGACGATGCGAGACCTTACGGAAGCCGATGACTCCGCCGTCACGCTTCGCGCCGACAATTTGTCATAATCCACCTTGTTGACATTCACCCAGATATCCAGGCGATCCATGATAGGGCCGGATACGCGTCGCCTGTACAAACGTACCTCGTGCTCTTTGCAGGAACAGCCGTTCCCGCGCGGCTTGCCGCAGGGGCATGGATTCATCGAGGCGATGAGAATGCACTGTGCCGGAAAGGTCACGCTTCCTCTGGCGCGCGAGATCGTGATGGAACGCTCCTCAAGGGGTTGGCGCAAGGCCTCGAGCACGGCGCGGTCGAATTCCGGGAATTCATCCAGGAATAAAATACCCCGATGGGCCAGGGTTATCTCGCCGGGCCGCGGGAAGGCCCCGCCGCCGACGATGGCCGGATATGAAGCCGTATGATGCGGCGCGCGGAATGGCGGAAATTTTAGAAAACCGTTCGCCAGGACGCGCGCCACGGAATGAATGCCCGTGACCTCTACCGCCTCCTCGCGCGTAAGAGGCGGCAGGAGCGAAGAAAAGCTTTGAGCCAGCATGGTCTTTCCCGTTCCGGGCGGCCCGAACATGAGGATGTTGTGCGCCCCGCCGGCGGCTATCTCCAGTCCCCGTTTTGCCGTCTCGTTGCCGCGGATCATGCCGATGTTCTTATCATCGTCCCCCGTTTCAATGGCTTCGGAACCTATGGTGGCGGCCTTTATGGGTTCAAGGAGGATTTTGTTCGTCAGGAACAGAATCGTCTCGGACAAGGTGGAAATCGCATACGCCGTTATGTCAGAAGCCAATGAGGCTTCCCCGGCGTTGTCTTTCGGCACGAAGACTTTCGTGAAGCCGTGTTTCCTGGCCTGGCACAGCAGAGGCAGTATCCCGGAAACGCGCCTTACCGAGCCTTCGAGCGAGAGTTCGCCCAAAAAGAGGACATGTTCGGTTTCAAAGTCGATTTCTTCGGCGGCCGACAGATAAGAGATCGCTATGGCCAAATCGAATGCCGGCCCTTCCTTGCGCACGTCCGCCGGAGCGAGCGAGATGACGACCTTCTGATTCTTTTGCTTGGGCGACGCATAGCCGGAATTTTTTATCGCGGCCGATACGCGGTCTTTTGCCTCTTCAACCGCGCGGTCGCCCAGACCCACTATCGAGACGGCGTTAAGGCCGTTCGAAATGTCCACTTCGACGGTGATGATCTCGATGGAAAGCCCCATGAGGTGGGCGCTGTAGCATTTGGCTGTGCTCACCCGGCAATTTTAGCCGGTAGGGGTTAAAATTTTCATCAAAAAAAGTTCAAATTTTCATGAAGATTTCTTCAAGAAATAATGAAGAAATACCGTCCCTGACGTTCTACGGTCCTATTTAAGCGAAAATCTGGCCGAAGGGTTGGCTTCCAGGCGCTCTATCTCAATGGGCTTTCCGGTTTTTTCGTCTAACCCGTATGTGCCGTTCTCGATCCTGGCCAGAGCCGCGTTGACCTCGACGAGCTGGCTTTCCAGCTTGCTCATTATGCCGCTGTTCTCTTCCATTTCTTCCAGTTTGTCCGCGACCTCGCTATCGTCCGCCGAATCGACCTCCATATTTCCGCTGGTCGCGTCCCATCCGCCGGCGCTAGCCTTGTCCGGCCGGCCTATCTCGCCCAGCTCTTTTTCCAGCAAAGCCTTTTCCTCCAGAAGTCTGCTTTTGAATTTCTCCAAGTCATTTTTGTTCATGTGATCATGATTTTATCTTACGAAGGCCTTGTTTTCAAGGCGACTGATGACGGCGCCGAGGGCTTCATTATTGGCGGCGACGACTAATGTCGCATTGTCTACGAACGAATACACCAGGAGAGTGTCTTCATTGTCTGTGACAAACGCGCGAACGTCTTTGTTTCTCACGACCTGATCCGTGAACCTGCCTCTCGGCAACTGCGCCGGGAGTTTTTCACTCGGCGCGGCCAGGAAGTCCTTGATATCTTCCGGCAGGCCCTTCTCCCAGGCCAGCATGCCGGCAAAAGCATTCTGGAAAAGGTTGGTCGTCACCACGACGAAGGCGTTTTTGGTACTACCGTCCCGGTTGGCGTATATGCCGAGCATCCATTCGAGATTAAGAGTCCTTAGGATCATGTCCGGCACCGGGACGCTCATGATATAGGCCATTTCGGCGGAAGGAACCCTGTAGATCGCGCCTTCCTTTACTTCAGTCGCGACGATCTCTTTTATCGAACCGGGGGGTTGAACCTTGCCCATTTCGGTTGCCAGCTTCTTTAGAAAGCCCGCCCTGTTCAGACCGTCCATGCTTATGACAGCCTGGCTCTCATAAGATATGAGCACTGGGGGCGTTTTCGGAGTCGCCACGACCGGGACTTTCGCGCCGAGGGGGCTTTTTGCGTAGAAATAATATCCTCCGACCATTCCGGCTCCTATGAGGACGAGCGAGGCTAGGATCAACGCCAGTTTCGATCCGAGATGAGATTGACTCTCTGGATTTGTGGAATTGCCCAGAGTCTCGCCCTCTCCTCTCTTGACGTTTTCGGCGATGGCCATGGAAGTCCGGGAAGAGTTGCGGTTAGCAAGAACATCCGCCACATCGCTTTCATAAGTGCGGATATTTTTCAGCATAGAAAAACGACTAGCCTGGGCAGGTTCCGCTGCAGCTTCGTTTTTAGGGGGTTCCGGTTTTGGGGGCTCGGGAGGCGGAGCCGGCGGTTTGGGCGGGACTGTAAAAATGGGTTTTGTCACGGTCGGCAAAGGCGCGACCGAAACTACCGGAGTAGCTCCGGGCAAATCAACGGGGATCGGGGGGCTTTCCCGTTGAGGCTCTGCACGATTTTGGGGAATCGAGGTTTTACTAAGAGTATCTTTGGGCACGAACGGCCACGGCGAGTCCAGTTTATTGAGAGGTTCCCTGAATTGGTCAGGTTTGAATGGGTTTATCGGCCCGCTGTTTTGGGGGCTTTGAGCCAGCGATTTTGAGATCGCCTCGGAAAGAGGGTTCCCGGCATCTTTCGGAGCGTCATCGATGGGTTCTCCGTTCACTCCAAGGGTTATCATTGGGTATAGTATACAGCCTAAAAGCGTTTTCTAAAATCCTTTCGCGCGCCGTGCCCCTCGCCAAATGGCCGCGGCGGTCTGGGGGTCTCTTCTTTCTTCGTGAACATGTCCGGCTTGGCCTGTTTGATCGACAGATTGATGCGGCCCTTTTCGTCTATCTCTTTTACGACGACGGGCACCTTGTCGCCTTCTTTGACATAGGTTTCCACCCGTTCGACTCGGAACGGGGCCATTTCCGAGACATGGACGAGCCCTTCGGCATTCGGGCCGATCTTGACGAAGAAGCCGAAATCCATCAGTCGGGTCACTTCCCCGTCGAATCTTTCGCCGGGCACGTATTCTCTGGTCATATTAAAGATGATCTCGCGAGCTTTTTCGGCCGTGCCGTTCTTTCCCGTAATAAATACTGATCCGTCATCCTCGATGGTTATATCTTCGACATGCGTGACATCGCGGATTTCATTTATCGTCTTGCCGCCACTGCCGATGATAAGTCCGATCTGCTCGGGTTTTACCTTCATGGAGATTATTTCCGGCGCGTTCGGAGAAATTTGCGGGCGATGGGTCGGAATCTCTTTTTCGATCAAATCGAGGATTTGAAGACGCGCCTTTTTTGCCTTATCAAAAGCTTCAGCCAGGATCTTTAACGGGATCCCCTCCACTTTCACGTCCATCTGCACCGCGGTAATGCCGGCGCGCGTGCCTGCGACCTTGAAATCCATGTCGCCATGATGGTCTTCCGGCCCTTGTATGTCCGTCAGGATCTTGTATTCTTTCGGACCGCGCATCATGAGGCCTGAAGCGATGCCGGCGACGGGAGCTTTGATCGGCACACCGCCGTCCATGAGCGCCAAGGCAGAACCGCAGACCGAACCCATTGAAGTCGAACCATTTGAGGCAAAAGCCTCCGACACAAGCCGTATCGTATACGGAAATTTGTCCTTATCGGGAATCACCGGTAGCAAAGCCTTTTCCGCGAGCGCGCCATGGCCGATCATCCGTCTGTTGGTCCCGCCGATCTTGCCCGTCTCGCCCGTCGAGAATGGCGGAAAATTATAATGGTGCATAAAACGCTTGTTCTCGGTCACGCCAAGCCCTTCTATGACGAGTGCGTCCCCCGGAGAACCGAGAGTCAATATTGAAAGCACATGCGTGCCGCCGCGGTAGAACATTCCTGTGCCGTGAAGTATGGGCGAAACCCCGCCGGCCTTGGCGAACAGCGGCCTTATCTCGTCCATCTTGCGTCCATCGGCGCGTTTGTCCTTGTCTATTGCATATTCATGCAGAAGTTCATTTACGGCTTCCTCAAAGATCTCCATCGCCATGGAGCCGTTGCCCTCGGGGATCTTTTCATTAAAAAGGGCCATCCATTTTTCGATGATCTCCAGGTGTTTCGCTTTGCCCGCGTCTTTTCCAAAAACGAATTCCGGCAGTAGAGGCCCGATCTCCGCGTCGAAAAGCTCTTTTGTGCCGGGCGTCGGTTCAGGCAGTTTTACGACAGCCTTCTTCTTGCCGATTTCCTTTATGATCTTCTCCTGCCATTTCTGGACTTTCTCGATCTCCGCCGAGGCACGAATCAAAGCTTCGTTCACGACGTCCTCGCCGACTTCTTTACTGCCGATCTCCATCATATTTATCGTGCCATCTTTGCCGCAAGCGATCATGTCAAGAGTAACGCCGGCCTCATCGCGAGCCTTGAAGTCCGGATTCACCAACCATTCGTTGTTCTTGTGCCCGGCACGATTTGGGGAATCGCCGATACGCACGGCCGATACGGGCCCGTTCCATGGGATGTCCGAAGTGCCTAACGCGAGCGACGCCGCGATGACCGCGACGACATCCGGATCGTCCTGATCTATGGAGATCGTAGTCACGACGATCTGCACTTCATTGCGCATCTTCTGGTTGAAAAGCGGCCTAATAGTGCGATCGACGATGCGTCCGGACAGAATCGCCTCGGTGGAAGGCCTCCCCTCCCTGCGCATGAATCGCTAGCCGAGTATCTTGCCTGTCGCGTAGAATCTCTC
>CAYITC010000023.1:0-6905 GCA_964366245.1 uncultured Candidatus Saccharibacteria bacterium | reverse complement strand
AGATCAATGCCCGCCAGCCGGCCTCGACCACCTTCGAATCCCACCTTCAGGAAATGAGGAGATCTTCAGGCGCCAGCGGCCTGACCACTTTTGAAGCCCATTTGGCGGCTCTTTTGGGACAGCCAGTCACGAAACCGTTGATCGAGATAGATGACGGCGCGCAGATCCTCCAACGCATAACAAAAAATGTCAGGGGCGTCCCCTCTGACATCATCGAAGCTCTCGAGCGCGACGGCTTCACGGCGATCCCATACGAGAACGCGGGCGAGAACAGCGATCTCCTGCGCATACAATCCAAGAAAGGGATCATGTCCGCCCACAATGAATTCAACGACATCGGCGAACGGATAATGCTGGCTTTGAAAATGAACATATGAACATCGACACGAAAAGACTCTCCCCCCAGGCGCTCGAGGTCATAGACGGCTATTCGAACATACCCTATTTCAACAACAAGATCGTCCAGGCTAGGATGTCTTTGCGCGCTCGCGCCGGTAAAGGCAGTCCGAAGGACATATTCGACGAGCTCCAGACCATCGTGAAAAAACACCACATCGACGCCAGCACCTTGTCGGACGAAAGCCGGAAGAAGCTCCTGGTAGACAATAACCTGGGTGTCGACTGTTCGGCTCTCGCCTATCACGCGCTGGATGCCGAAAGCAGGGGGCGCGGCCAAGGCCATCTCAATCGGCATCTCACGTTCATGACGGGCAGGAACCCGATGACGAAGATGCTCTCCTATCTGCGCCCCGTGGAGAATTGCAACGTAAAAACGTTCGCCAGCGACACCAATAGCCGAGTGATCGCTTTGAAGGAGGTCCGGCCCGGCGACTTCATAACCATGCTCGGCGGACCGGACAATGTGGACCGCGACCACATCCTCCTCATCCATGAAGCAGAATACGCCGGCGAATCGCCGGTATCCATCCACTATTCTCATGCGGTCGCCTATCCCAAGGACGGCCTCTACGGCACCGGCCTGAAACGGGGCAAGATCGACATCGCTAACCCCGAGCAAGGATTCACCAAACAGAGCTGGCCCGAGGACGGTAGCGCGCAAAAAGCCGAAGGCATACTCAAACGCGCCCACGACTCGAAGACCGAACTCCGCCGATTGAAGTGGCTCTCCTAGCGTTGAAGCGGCGCCTATAGCGTGATATTCTGGGAAGAATGATAACCTTTCTCCAAGGCACGGCTGATTTAGCCTATATTTTCAGCTTCACCCTCTTAGGCGCGATCTTTGCCTTCCTTCTGGCGCCGCTTCTAATACGATCCCTGCAACGCCTTAAAATCGTAAAAGGCGCGAAGTTCGAACTGGCCGCGCTCGGTTCTCACGCCTACAAAGCGACTACCCCCGTCATGGGCGGCCTCTTGGTAGTCGCCACGGTGGCTATCATCACCTATCTTCTCGACTGGTCCAGAAGCTTCACTTGGGTGCCGATCGGCGTCATGCTCATATCCGCGACCTTGGGCGCGCTCGACGATGTCATGAACGTATATGGGGCAGAGCGGCGCTCGCGCAAGCTCGGACACATCCTGACTCTCATCAGGGTCCATCGCGAATGGAAGATGCGGCTGTGGTATGCGGCCACCCTGCCCTGGACCGCCTTCAAAAGGCTCTCCGTCTGGTTCGGTTCGCGGCCGGGCAAAGGCATATTCGTCCACGAGAAGCTCATACTGCAATTCATCGCCGGCTCCATCACCGCCTATTGGATATACGACAAGCTCGGACCCGCCTGGCATTTCATATACTTCCCCTTCGGCATATCATGGAATGCCGGCTGGTTCATCGTGCCGATCATCATTTTCGTCGTCATGTTCACCGCCAATGCCGTGAACATCGCCGACGGCATGGATGGTCTGGCCGGCGGAATGCTTATGACCACATTCGGAGCATTGACCTTCCTTTCCTGGATCAACGGCTTCGGCGAGATCGCGATCCTTAACGCGACTGTCATCGGAGCGCTTATCGCCTATACCTATTTCAATATCAAACCTGCCCGGTTCATGATGGGAGACGTCGGCTCCCTTGGGCTGGGAGCCCTTTTGGCCGTGAATGCCATGGCCATAGGCGAGATCGGCACCCTGTTCTTCCTCGGTTTCATGTTCTACATAGAAGCCCTGTCGGTCGGCATCCAAGTCATCTCGCGCTACTTTTTCGGCAGAAAAGTCTTCAAAATGGCGCCGATCCATCACCACTTCGAGCTTTCCGGCTGGAGCGAGGAGAAGACCGTCATGCGCTTCTGGGTCGTGCATTTCATGTTCGTCGTCTTCGGCTTCTGGCTGGCACTGCATTAGGAAGTTACAAGTTATTAACTTAACAGGTTACAAGTCCAAATAAGCGGTAATCTTTCTGCTTTTGCAATGCAAAAGCATGCCGCGATATGACTGAAGCGATTGGTTAAGGTATTTTTCAGTAATAGTACCCAGTGCAATTCCTTTCTTTAGCCTTCTGATTTCTTTAAACACCCTCTGCTTGGTGCGCGTACGAAGGAGTCGATAGAATGGCAGAAAAAGATAACCAAGAAAATCTACTCCTTGATAAAGATTTCTGATTTCTATCTTCTTTGGATGTAATTCCATGAGCAGTTTCAATAATAGAAAGCTCGAAATCTGTTCTATGAATAGACTCAATAACACATCTGACTCGTGTAGAATAACAATGTCATCGCAATAACGAATATAATACTTTGTCTTGAGGGTATCCTTAATAAAACGATCGAGTTCATTCATGTATATATTGGCAAAAAGCTGGCTGGTTACATTTCCAAGCGGCAACCCCCTGCCAGGCGAATGATGAAAGGAATCTATGATCTTGTGCAATAGGGCAAGAAGTCTGACATCTGTGACTTTCCTGGAGATAAGTTCGAAAAGAACCGTATGATTAATCGAATCGAAAAACTTCCGCACATCGCACTTGAGCGCAAATGCCGGTTGGGTATAGTTCCTGCTTACCTTGCGGGCAAAAATCTCCAATCGATTGATTCCGGCATGTACGCCTTTCCGATTCCTGGAAGAATAAACATCGTGAATAAATGAAGGTTCAAATAGAGCATACAGTTTCTGGTGGACCGCTTGAAATAGGAGTCTGTCGCGTACACTTGCTATGTGGATAGTTCTCGGTTTCGGGTCCTGTATGGTGACAACTACATACGGATCAGACTGCCACGAATCGCTGACAAGCGAATCATGGAGGTTGAAAATGTTATCCTCTATGTTAAGCTCAAACCTTGCGACATCGGTTTTCGACCTCTTCCCTCTGCTGAAGGCGCGCTAAGCCTCAAAAAGATTCTCAACAGAAATTACATCACAAAAATTTATACTATGACGACCCCCACTCCGTCTATCATCCACAAGGTTAGATTGTTGCATAAGGATATTTATACCACGGGCAACCGTCTTTCCAAACGCGACAAGCTAGGTATACACCAGGACGTGGAGAGACTGACGCTCGAGATGTTTTCTAGAATCGTAGAAGCTGCTTTTACTAACAGAGATACAAAACGGGGTGTGCTCGAAATTGCCCGGGTTAGGTTGGAATTACTCAAGAATATTATGCGAACAGAGAATGAGCTTGGAGTGGTAGACCAAAGGACATATTTGCGTTTTGCGGAACAAACCGTAGAAATATCCCGAATGTTAAACGGTTGGATCAGCTTCGCAACGAAAAAGAAGCCCTACTAGGACTCCTTTTTGCGAGAAACTTCCTCACGACCTCCGGCCTTCGGATTGCGGTTGTCCGCATAGTTCCAGTTGGCCTTGAACTTGTCGTCGTTCCAGTTCGCGTAGGCGACATTGCCATCGGCATTACGGGAGCGTTATATTGACGATCTTCGTCCGTGTCACCGAATTCCTTAGGGAAGGTTTTCTGCGTTACTTGGGGTAGAGCAAGCTTCGTATGAAGACTGCCAAGCAGTTTCTAACTTAATGGCAAATCGTTATCCATTTTTATGGATCGATTTAACAGCCTGAATAATTTTACACAAAAGAAACGACCCGCACAAACTTTCGTTTGTGCGGGTCGGAAGGGAACAAGGTTCAAGGTAGAAGCAAAACTGCCTCACGACCCCCGGCCTCCGGAGAGCGGTCGCCCGCATCGCTCCAGCGGGCCCTGAACCCGCCGTCGCCCCAGAACGCGCAGGCGACAACGCCATCGGCACGACGGGAGCGCGGACAACGGGTCCAACCTTGGATATCGAGATGCTTCCCCTTCCCGGTTAATCGCTTGGTCAACCAGAAATAGAAAGCTTCGAGCATGTATCGCTCGCGGATATCGAGGAAAGCGAACTTCGTCGCAGACATTTCGTCTGATGTCGAGTTCAGCCATTCCTTGTCCGGCTCAACGGTCGCGCGGCAGAGGATGAGATCCGTTTTCTCTGGATCCCGCTCGTAAGAGTAGTTTCCGATCTCGATCCCGGACCATGTCTTCTTGAATACCCGCGTGCAGAGATCAACTGCCTGCTGGGCAGTGAGGCCTTTCGGACAGTAGACGACCCAGTCGAAGCCGAGCTTGCGACCAGTGACGCGCGAGTCGGACTTGAACGCTTCGAAGTCCACCTCGACAACCAGGCCGAACTCTTTGCAGAACTCCGGCCAGCCCACGAGACAGTCTTCGACTGTCGGCATGTAGTCGACGGGTTTGAGGGCGGGGTTTTTCTCTGTCTTCTCCGGCACTTTTGGCGCGAAGATGTTCATGACAGTGATGCGCTCCTGGCTATCCGGTTCTTTGATGAAGCGCTGAAGCGCCGCATCATCACCGTCGTTTATGTCAAGCAGAGCGTTTTGCAGGACCGAACCTGCAGATACGACTTGAAACGGATTGAATTTATTCATGGTAGATTTCGCATCAAGACATTTGCCGCAACATCGTGCGCGCTCAGAAATGAGCGGCTTCTCGATTTGAGGGTCGTGTGATGACTGCGAAGTAAGAGCCGCTTATATCGCAAGTGGGCCTTATTTCGCAGTCATTTTCTGTAGTTTTTTCAGGGTTCTAGCTCAAAATAGTGTATCATAATTATTGATTCTGTCAAGGTCTATTCATCCCTCAAAAAAAGGCCTAGACTAAACCTTGTATGCAATACCTCCACTGGGCCGAAAAAACCATAACAGGCTTCTCGCCTGCGGCTGTCACCACCGTGTACGCCCACGGCTATGTCTTCACGCGCCTCGGCAAGGGCGTCATGCATCAGACCCGTTCGGTGCGCATAAACCTGTCCAAGTTTGAGCTGACCAGCGAGAATCGTCGGATACTCAAAAAGACAGACGACATGGAAATCATCGCGGTCACTTTGCCTCTGCGCGAAAGATATGACTGGTCCCTGGGCAAGCTGGCTAAGGATTTCTATGACACAAAATTCGAGCCGGGCATCATGAGCGCGCAAAAGGTAAAAGAGCTTTTAACAGATGAATATAAAAGCAACTTCAATACGCTTCTGACATACTCAAAAGGAGAATCGGTGATCGGCCACGCAGTCTGTTACCAAAATAACTCACTGCTCCATTATTCCTATCCATTTTATGATTTGAAGACCGCACTAAAAGACATGGGCCTCGGCATGATGCTCCGCGCAATTCAGTATGCGAAAGATTCCGGCCTCAAATATATATACCTCGGTTCCCTTCAAAGGCGCGGCGATACTTACAAGCTCCAATTCTCCAGCCTGGAATGGTTCGACGGTAAAAAATGGCAGACAGACCTGGCAGAAGCCAAAAAAGTGGTCAAATAGCATGGATACTCCCAAAAAAATCCATTTCATCGGTATCTGCGGCGTCGCCATGAGCGCCGTGGCTACGGCACTGTGGAAGAAAGGCTACAAAATAACCGGTAGCGATGCGGGCTTTTTTCCGCCTGTTTCCACGCATCTAACTAAGCTCGGAATCCCCTATTATTCCGGCTGGCATCCGGAAAAAATGACCGAGGAAGGCCCGCCTAACTTAGTAATAGTAGGCAACGCCATAAGTTCGCAAAACCCGGAGTTTTTGTATATCCAGGAAAAGAAAATCCCTTTTAAGTCATACCCCGAAGCGATCGGCCAGTATTTAGTGAAGTCAAAATCAATAGTCGTTTCCGGCACTTATGGCAAAACGACTTCATCAGCCTTGCTGTCACACATTTTCGACAACGCAAATCTCAAGCCCTCATACATGTTTGGCGGATTAACTCAAGATAAGACGCCCGCGGCTGTCATTGAAGACAGTGAATGGTCGATAGTCGAGGGCGACGAATATTCGACTGCCAAATGGGACAAGCAGGCCAAATTCTTCCATTACAAGCCGACGCATCTACTGCTCACGGCCGTTAAATGGGACCACGCCGATTTATATACCACCGAGAAAGACTATTTTGACGCATTCAGGAAACTTATAACGATGACCCCGAAAGACGGCTTGATCGTCGCTTGCATTGATACCAAAACTCTTCCGGCATTGTTGAGAGAGTCCAAGAAAAAATTCGTCGGCTACGGCAAAGGCGATTCCCTAAATCGTGCTGGGCACAATGCCGCAAACTACAGATACGAAAAAGTCGCGCAGACTCCTAAGGGAGTCATCTTCGACATAATACACGGCGGTAAAACATTTAAAATCGAGAGCCCCTTATTGGGCGCCTATAATGTGGAAAATATCACCGGCTGTTTCGCCATGGCCAGTGAAGCGGGCATTCCGGCCGAAAAAATAATCTCCGGCGTCAAAACCTTTCAGGGCATGAAGCGCCGATTGGAAAAACGTTATGAAGACGGCGGGATAACCGTAATAGACGATATCGCCCACTCTCCGGAAAAGGCCAAGTCAATCCTAGAAAACCTGCGCGCCATATACAAGGGCCTGATCGTGGTTGTTTATGAGCCGAACATCGGCAACCGCACTCCCCAGTCAAAGAGATCGGAAGAGCGTCGTGTAGGGAAAGA
>CAYITC010000022.1:0-6936 GCA_964366245.1 uncultured Candidatus Saccharibacteria bacterium | reverse complement strand
GGGAATTCTCGGTCGAAGCCAACGTCGGCGAGCCGCAAGTGGCCTATCGCGAGCCCATCCTGGGCACGGCCGAAGCTGAAAACAAATACATCAAGCAGACCGGCGGCAAGGGCCAGTACGGCCACGTCCGGCTCACTTTGAAACCCATGGAACCCTTGGTAGAAGGTGAGAAGATACCCAAAAATACGAAACGATATGATGATTTTGAGTTCGTAAACTCGATCAAGGGGGGCGTCATCCCGAACGAATTCATCCCGGCCGTCGAAAAAGGCGTCCACGAAGCCATGGATCGCGGCATCGTCGCCGGCTACAAGATGGTGAACATCTCCTGCGAGCTGACCTTCGGCTCGTACCACGACGTGGACTCATCCGAGATCGCCTACAAAATCGCCGCTTCGCAGGCCTTCCAGGACGCGGCCAAGCGCGCCAAGCCGGTCATTCTCGAGCCGATCATGAAGCTCGAAGTCGTCTGTCCCGAGAAATACATCGGCGATATTAACGGCTCGATCGCCTCAAAACGCGGCATGATCGAAGGCCAGAACCCCAAAGGCCAGAATGTTTCCATTATCGCCAAAGTCCCGCTTTCGGAAATGTTCGGTTATACTACGCAACTGCGCTCGATGACCTCCGGACAGGGCAGTGCCCAGCTAGAGTTCGACCATTACGAAGTAGTGCCTCCGAATGTGGCTCTGGAAATCGCCGAAAAGAGGAAATAAGACGAAAAAGGGACTGTTGATAACTTCCCTTTCCCAAGACCTGGAAATGTAGTAAAATATATCGACTACCCAAGCAATTGGCCGAAAGGCCGGTTGCTTGTTCTCTTTCTGGATTGTTCTTATTATCGAACAGGTATAGACTTGTCTTAGCTTCTTGGCTTAAAAAAATCAACCAAAACCATGTTAAAAAACCACAGCGTTCATATCATCGCCACTTACGCCTTATTAGTTTTGGCTTCGCCTTTGATTTTTACTTCGGATGCCAGCGCGCAGGCCGTCAATTGTCCTACGGGATATGTCTGTACCCTCTTCCGGCAAACACAAGTGCCGAGCTGTCCGGTTGGTTATGTTTGTACCCCCGTGAATTCTCCCGGCACGAACGCCGTCAATGCTAATCCGACTTTTAACAACGGTTACTATTATAGCGGTTCCGGTTATGCGAATACGCAAAATCCGGCCTATCAGAACATCGGATCAAACAATTCCGTAAATAGCGCGTGCCACCCTTTCAGCAGGGACTTGTCCGTCGGAAGCACGGGACAGGATGTCGTGGCTTTACAAAACTTTCTTATATCCGGAGGATACAGCCTCCCTAATATCGCAAGCGGTCGGATCGCCAAGGGAAACTTTGGCGCGAATACGGCCGCCGCGCTTAGACAATATCAAACCGCTAACGGCATAAACGAGAACGGCCGGCTCGGTCCTCTGACGCGAGCCAGGATAAATTCTTCGTGTTCCAGTACTGCTCCCCAAACCTCACGGCCGACGACGCCTATCAGTACTCTGCCTCGGACATGCGGGGGCGCGGAACCGGCATCGAACGCTTACGTGCGAAAAGGTGTTGGCATGTACACGCCGGGCTACGGTACGACCATATGGACCTTCGTCACTGGAACGCCGACCGCTTGCCAGTACTCGTGCACAGGAGGAGGAATATATAACGGCGGTGGTTGTTCCGCGCCCGCAACGCCATCCGCGATCGATCAAAAGCCCGTAGGGTATCTGGATAATGTCAGCTGCAGTCTGATCGCCGGCTGGGCGTATGATCCCGATAATACCGCCGCTTCGATCGGAGTCCATTTTTACGCCGGCGGGCAAGCGGGTTCAGGAGGCACTTTCATCGGCAATACGGTCGCGAACGTGTCCCGTCCGGATGTCAACTCCGTGAATGGCATAACGGGCAATCACGGCTTTAGTTTCCCGATCCCAGCGTCATTGCGTGACGGCGCCGCTCACACGATTTACGCTTACGGGATCAACAGTTCCGGTTCCGCGAGCCAGAATAATGCCGCCCTCACGAACAATGGCCTTACGATCGCGGCCTGCCGGTAGCCCTACTTCAGTTTATTAGTTTATTAGTCCAAAATTTATAAAAACTTAATCAAAACCATGTTAAAAAACCACAGCGTCCACATCATCGCCACTTACGCCCTTCTTATCTTGGCGGCACCCTTAATATCGACCTCGATCGCAAGCGCCCAGGCGGTGAATTGCCCGGCTGGCTTTACTTGTACGCCCGTAAATTCTTCGAACACAAGCAACACTTATAATAATGGATATTATTACAGTGGCGGATATACCGGAACGACTCAAGTCGCTCCGTCAGCGGCTACCACGCAAGTAGTCCCGACCACTGCCTCTCAAACCTCCGGATCCGGCGGTAGCCCATGCTATTTCTTTGGAACGAATCTTTCCCTGGGAAGCAGGGGCGAAGACGTGGTCGTTTTACAGGATTTTCTCCTCTATAGAGGCTATAACATTCCTAATGTAGCCAATGGCTGGGTATCAAAGGGGTATTTCGGCTATCAGACTGCCACGGCCTTGAGACAGTATCAGGCCGCGAATGGCGTCAACGAAGACGGATATTTTGGGCCTATTACTCGCGAGAAAGTCAATACCATCTGTGGTTATACGCAGAACCGTCCCGTTACTTATGACGGGAATGTGGCGAATGTTTCTCTGATTGTAACAGCGGTCGGTACCCCGACTTTCCCAAGTAAATATAGCTCCCGGCATCACCAACAATTCCATGCTTCAATATACGGCTACCTTTCAGGTCAATTTGATGGCAATCGGAGGCAATATTTCAATCGGTTTGCCCGGCTCGAATTTACCGGCGTTTCAATCACAGTCGTTCGTTGTCTATAAGAATGGCCTTCCGGATACTACCGGGAATTATCAAGCCAATGTTACATACTCCAGGCCTTCCGAATTCGCTTACGATTCAACTGCCGGCGGCTCGTTCACAATCTCCAGAGGCTCGGCTGTGACTGTGCCCGTAACGTTCTCATTCATAATAACCAATCCGGGTACAAGTGTTTACGGTGTCAGATTGAACCGGGTCAACTGGTCGTCCGATGAGAAAGGAAGAACGTGGACGGATCTGACCGGTCCGAGCTGGGCTACAGCAAATGCTTCCGCGTCTTCGACAGTTCCGACTCCCACGGTAACGACCGACCTTGTCCTCAAAAATGTTACCAAGGCAAGTTTCCACCCTTATGGATTCAGTGTGAATTTCTGCGTGAACGGATCCAAGAGCATCAACGATCTGAAAAAAGATAATCCTTCGATTACGAGTTTTCCAATAGAGATCGTTACTTCCGATCTGAATGGAAATCAATACAAAACCGACGCCAGCGCTGTCGGAGGCATTGAGGATCTAAAAAATGGTCAATGTTCGGGTGATAATTCTGCCAGCAATCCGGGGATTGGCATAACTCTCCAATCAAATCAATATTCCGCGTATAACCAAACGAAAAAGGCCGCTTTTACGCTGGACCCCAACAATCTCATTCGGGAAACCGATGAAAACAATAACAGTTATACTCTTGTTGAAAGCGCGACCGCCTCGACTAGTCCAAGCGTGAGCGCGTGTCCGGGCAATGCCGGCGCCACATCTCAACGCGGGCAGAATGGCTCGTCCTTTACTTGTTCCTGTTCATTGGCCTCCGCGTTAGCCGGTAGGGGTTACCTCTGGGGCACGAACACATACACGGACGATTCAAATGTTTGCGCGGCGGCAAAGCACGCCGGGCTCGCCATACCGGGCAATGTCACTTATACGATCCGACCGGGCCAGTCGTCATATGCAGGCAGTGCTCAAAATGACATAACAAGTTTGGGGTACGCCTCATGGCCGGGCAGTTTCTCGTTTACGAACATTCTCGCACCGGCGGTTCAACCTTCTATCACCGTCCTTAGCCCGAATGGCCACGAGACTTACAAGGTAGGGGATACGGTAACTCTGCGCTGGAGCGCGGCAAATGTTCCGGCGAACACGTCCGTGATGTTCCGATTGTCCTACTTTACGACCGGTGCCACAAGCAGGATGGAAGATGGCATGAGCACATATTATCCGTCCGCGGCTGACGGTTCTTTCCAATGGACGATTCCCGCGAAATATGGCTCCGGATATGAACCGGGAGGTTTCAGGGTAAGAGCAATTTTGTTTGGCCCAAATATCCCCGGGGCTAATCCTCCGCAAGATATTAGCGATAATTCTTTCGCCATTACTGCTCCGCAGGCGGTAAACAACCCCCCGACCGCGCTCATCACCGGCTCGACGAATCTCACTGTCGGAGAGACTGGCACATGGAACTTCAGCGCGGCTGATCGGGACGGAAATCTGTCGCAGTGGCAATTCTGCGCTTCGACGAATTCAAGCTGTCGTTGGACTCCCGTATCCGGCTCATCGGTTAGCGGCACCTATAGCACCAGTTTCTCCTCTGCCGGGACTTACACCTGGATAGTCAATGTGAATGATTCAAACGGTGCTTCGGACAAGGCCTCTATTGATGTGACGGTCACCGCTCCGCAAACTCCGATAGTTTCACCTCTTTCTGCTTACTGCACTAATACCCCCTCTTATAGCTCAAGTATCCCTAGTATGTTGTGGAGCTCGAGTGTCTCTGGTGGCAAAAGTCCATATCAATATTCTTGGTCTGTTTACAACGATGTCGCAAGTTACGGAGGAGGTAGCACCCAATCAGCGTCATTAACTGCTAACTATAGTTCTATCGGAACCAAACAGGCTTTATTAAATGTGACTGACTCGTCTGGTAATAAAACCTGGGTGAGTTGTTCGGGTACAATCACCGCTCCGCAGACAATCTATACTCCGACCCAGGTTGACCTCAAAGCCAATGGCCAAGATTCGCTCACGGTGCCGTATCTCACGCCCATAACTCTCGCATGGACTTCTTCAGGTTCATTAGCAGGCGCATGTTCGCGGACAAGCCCTTCCGGTTGGGTTAGCGGCGGTATAGATAGTTACGGATCATCTCCAAGCAACGCCCTTGCCGTAGGCACTTATACGTTTACCGTAAATTGCCTTGGTGTTCTTAACAATGCAAGCGACTCTGTCGCGGTGACCGTCACCGCGCCTACCGCGCCCGCCGCCACGGGTCCCGTCATAAATTCATTCTCTGTCACCCCCGCATCCGTAACCAGGGGAGAGAATGTGACATTCAGTGGAACAGCGACGGCGCAGACCGGATATTGCATTACAAAGCACAGAGCGATCGTCGTCGGTTCTCAAACTCCTTCTTGGAGGCTTGCTGACGAGCGCTGGACGGACGTTGGTTGCGTGCAGTCGGTTACTCTGCCGTCGAGCCCAGTCAGCACGGCTGTGAATCCATATGCTTTCTACGAAGGCAAGACTTCATATGAAGTGATATGGCAAGTTCAGGATTCAAGCAGTCAGCCTCCCGCTTCAAAGACTCAAACCGTCACGGTCACCGCTCCGACCAGCATGATCGGCAGTCCTTATTCGGCGGCGATATGGGATGCTATTAAAGAATGGTACGCAGCTTACCCGCAGTAGGTTCGACCAAATGATTGCAATTTTATTGCCGTTCTGGTAACCTTAGCCATATGAATTTACGCATGTCATATACGAAACACGCTTCGCATCTTGAGAAGATGGGCCTTTTTGCCTGGTTTCTCAAGAACAGTGCCGGCGGTGCGGGTATGATCTCCTAAACATCTGATTGGGAATCACCGAAAACCCCCGGCAAAACCGGGGGTTTTCTTTTATCTTCATGAATTTTATTTCAAACACAGTCGATTTTAAGAAGTTCGTTCTTTGGCTTCACTATATGGAGCCTATTTCGGATGCTGGTCGTAGAGCGTTTTACCTGAATACTTTCTGACCAGCATCTGAATCTCCAGATTCAGACCGTATGCTGGTTAGCTCCTCACAACCTACTGCAAAACAATCATATGTGTGCATATTACTTAAACCGGACGGGATCCGTCCCGCTCGTTCTCCAGAATCGTCGCCGGATCTCTCGTCAAGTAAGATCCGCGGTCGACAGTTTCATTGACCGGACCTATGGGATCCAGGACTTTACCGGGCTAGCGCGATCATCTCTACCCGAGTCTGTCCGACAGGCTATCTCCGAAGGGAAAAGCGTAGGAGTCCTGGCCCGCCAAATGCCAGGCATATCCGCGGAGGATATGGCCATGTACCTTCTGTGCAATCGTCTCGGGATTCTGCCATTTGCCTGGTCGTTTGTTCGCGACACTTTTGTCGGTGTCAATCACGACAAGCGTCATCGCGTGAACATCCCTTGGGTGAAATGGAGTGCTAAAGGTAACCCGATCATTACCTACGAGAATATTGCTGAGGGTGGATTGGCGGCGGCGGAACGCTGTCGTTTGGATGCGATTCGGGTGAAGTCCGGCGGATTTCTTCCCGCCTATCACTTCGGTCTGCGTCATCAAGTTTTTAACGGCAACTACCCCAACGGCGACGTCTCAAGCTTCTATGGGGAGATCCTGGCTCGGGCGACGCGCAACAGGCCCACCCAAATCTAACGCGTGGTCGGCGGCAAGGATACTCTCGTGAAGGGCGAATACACCGCGGAAGAAGCCCGGTCGCTCGTGGTCCGGCCGACTTCACACTGGTATTACCAGCTGTACCTCTCGGTCTTTGTCGACGGCGGGCTGGTTCTCCTCGATACCTACGAGAATCCTGATGGCGGCGTGCCCGAGGCTAAGAAGCTTTTCGAGCAGTCGATGGCTACTCTAGGGGAGGCCTATTCATGGATGCCCTTAGTCATTCAGACGGCTCCGTTGTGCCTCGATATGATGTTTTGCAACAGGTCTCTTGTCGAGACTCCCCGTGCGGCCGAGATATTGTTGGAACGCAGCAAATTATGGCACGTTACCACCTATGACGCCGCCAGCCACTTTGCCGATCAGGCAGTGATGTTCCGGG
>CAYITC010000021.1:0-6963 GCA_964366245.1 uncultured Candidatus Saccharibacteria bacterium | reverse complement strand
TACCACACATGAGATTTTTTACCTCTCCCCAGGCAAAACTTGTACTTCCGAATAGGTGACTTTCTTCGGCCCGACGATCATGCTCCAGACGTCATTCGCGAACGAGCCGACTCCGGCGATGAGCGATTGGCCGGGCGTAATGACTTTATCGGCGGCGGCGACGGCGGCTTTCCGCGCGCCGGATTGCGCGCCTATGCCTATTGAGGTGAACGAGGAAACCCAGAACAGGAAAACGACGGCCGTAAAACCAAAGGAGTACCAGAAGGCGTGCCTTCGTCTCACATGCTCCGGCTTTTCTCTAAGATTTTCTATATAGGAGGTTAGACTCATATGCGATAAGTATACACCCTACTCCTTCTCCAACAAGACCACGTCGGCATCCTTGCCTTCCAGATCCTTCTTTTTGAGCGTGAGCCTAGTCTCGGCCTTTGGCGATTCCCCGGCTTCCTTCAAAAATGCCTTCAGGGCATCCTTGTGCCCAGCACGATTTGAGGAATCGCCGCCGATGTCCCCGTAATGTATCGGGATTATTATCTTCGGCCCGATCGAGACGGCCAGCTTATAGGCCTTTTCCGCGGAGAGGACGCCATCGCCGCCGATCGGCATGAAAAGGATATCGACGTCATCTATGGCTTCATCGGCCTCATGCGGCAGTTCGGATTGGTTGATCGCTCCCAGGAAACAGATATTCATGCCTTCCAGCTCCACTGTATATATGGTATTGATCCGCTTCTCGCCGCCGTAGCCGGACTCGGAGGCATGGCCTTTTATGAAAACGCCTTTGATCTCATATTCGCCCGGGCCATTCACGACAAAAGCCTTCTTATCGCCGAATGAGACTTGGTCGATGCCATTCATGTCAGGATGATTGAGGCTCGTGAGCACGACATCCGCGCCGAACTTGGCCGTCTTCAGGGAAGAATCCTTGGAAATGGGGTTGAAGGCCAGGATCGTGTCGCCGAACTGGATCTTTACGAATTCCCCGCCGAGATAGGTGATGACCATGGAAAAAGACTAACAAAAAAGCTGGCAGGATGCCAGCGTCGCTGTGGAGCGTCAGGATACCCGCTTACGCCATGTAAGCACGGGCCTACCTACTATCGGGGCCGGCATGGCCGGCAAAAAGGCTTCCGTTCGATTTCAGCGCTAAGTTCGTCATAATAGCAGTCCGCGCATGCGGGGCCATTGGCGGTTTGCTGGATTTCTTCGGCCTGTATTTGGGCGGAGGTGAACGGCTTGCCACAAATGGAACAACCCTCAAGGAAGCGGTTAATTAGATTTCTTGATTGGCGTAATTGGATTGCATTCATATTTTATTCAGTTTTTATTCAGTTTACTTCTGCATGTCTGACCAGATTTTAGCATATTCGACAAAAAATCAAAAATAGTGTACATTCTCACGGTTCCCCGGCTTACCCGACTTGGGCAAGCAAGCAAATTAACAATCTGCGTTATCCCGTGTTCGCTTAACATAAAAACAAACGGGGCGCGGAATCAAAATGTTCAATAAATTAAAAGGTATTCTGGGTCACGGTGACAAGGATGACGCGGTAGCTCCAGGCACAACGGAACAAAAAGCCAAAGATATCATCAAGGAAGGCAGAGCTTCGAAGGAACGCAAAAAAGAAGACGCGAAAGACACGGTGAAAGTGTTCGGCATAAAGAAAGCCGCCGACGCTCTCACTGAAGAACAACAAGCCAATTCAATGGCTTCCCTAGTTCTGGCCATGAAGAATCCACCGGTCATCGGGGACTTGGTCGAAGGCCCGGTCATCGCCCTCGACAAGGCTTCCGTGTACGTTGACCTGACGCCATTCGGCACCGGCATCATTTACGGACGCGAATACATCATCGCTCGCGACGTCATCAAAAAGATAAACATCGGCGATGTCATCGCCGCCAAGGTCGTCGACAACGCCCATAAGGAAGGCTACTTCGAACTGTCGCTCAAAGAAGCTCGTCAGGCTATCATCTGGAGCGAAGCCGAAGCCGCCATCAAGGAAAAGAAGATCCTCGATCTTCCGGTCAAAGAAGCCAACAAGGGGGGATTGCTCATCGAATGGCAGGGCATTATCGGCTTCCTGCCGGCTTCCCAGCTGAAGGTCGAGCATTATCCACGCGTCTCCGACGGCGACAAGGATAAGATACTCGACGAGTTGAAGAAATTAGTCGGAGAGCGCGTCCAGGTTTCGATCATCACGGCCGATCCGAAGGAAGGCAAGCTCATCTTCTCCGAAAAGGGTTCGGAGCATAAGGAAAAGGAGAAAATCGTCAGCAAATACGAGATCGGCGATGAAGTCGAGGGCACCGTTACCGGTGTCGTGGACTTCGGCGTATTCGTCAAGCTCGAGGAAGGTCTCGAAGGTCTCGTGCATATCTCCGAGATCGATTGGGGTCTTGTGGATGATCCGCGTAACTTCGTGAAGACTGGTCAAACCATCAAGGCCAAGATCATCGAGATCAAGGACGGCAAGATCTCCCTGTCGTTGAAACAGCTCCACCCGAACCCCTGGCTCGACGCCGGCAAGAAATACAAGAAGGACCAAGCCGTAACCGGCGTCATCATCAAATTCAACAAGCACGGCGCCCTGGCTTCGATCGAGGAAGGCGTGGCCGGACTGGTGCACGTCTCCGAATTCGGTTCGGAAGAGAAGCTCAAGAAGACCCTGGAGCTCGGCAAAACCTATGAATTCAAGATAACCCTCTTCGATCCGAAAGAACAGAAGATGGCACTGGCGTACATCGGCGAAAGAAAATAATCAGCAGGTCGTAAATCGCAATCTGTTTTTCATATTAACCCGCATTCACCACCCCCGTCGCCCTGTCTCTGCCCTCTTTGACGAAAATCGCAACGCCTTCAGCGGCTTTCTTAGAGAGCTTTTTGATTATTTTAAGTTCCTCCGGTTTGAACTCGCCTAAAATGAACTTGAGGATCTTCTCTTCGCCGTGCGGGATCTTCGCGTCCCCCTTGGCGGTCGCGGGAGCGGTGCCGATGCGCAAACGCGGGAATGCCTCCGTCTTAACCGCTTTGATCACCGATTCAAGCCCGTTGTGCCCGCCCGAACTTTTGTCATATGAGATCTTCATGCGGCCGATCGGCAGTTGGAAATCATCATAAATGACCAGCATCTTTTCCGCCGCCTTTTTTGTCTTTACCAGCGAACCCGCGGCGTTGCCGGATTTGTTCATGAATGTTTCCGGCGCGACCAAGAGAACTTTTTCCTTGCCAATCTTCACTTCCGAGGTGAGCGCGTTCAATTTTTTGTCGAATTTGAAATCGCCGCCGTCGAATTCCTGGCGGATAAGATCGAGGACGATCCGGCCGCTATTGTGGCGAGTCGAAGTATATTCTTCACCCGGATTCCCCAAGCCGACGATGACGTATGCCATAGGTCGAGTATAGCACCCCGTAGGCGAATCACCAGACGATTCCCCAAAATCGTGCAGAGCTTCGTGCAAAGCCGATTCTGCTGAATCGAAAACTTGCGCGGAATAAAAAGCGCGTATACAATGCCTCTAACATGAGCTCTAAAACCGTTCCCACCGAGAAAAAGACCTTTTGGCAGGGCGTCCGGGAATGGATCCGCGTGATCGTCATAGCCCTCATTATCGCCATTCCGGTCAGGTTCTTCATCGCCGAGCCGTTCATCGTCAACGGCGCCTCCATGGACCCGACCTTTTCGACGGGACAATTCTTGATCGTCGATCGCCTGACCTATCGCTTCGAACAGCCCAAGCGCGGCGACGTCATCGTCTTTGAATTCCCGTACAACCCAAGCGTGTACTACATCAAACGCATCATCGGTCTGCCCGGAGAGAGGGTCAGGATGCAGAACGGCAGGATCTTCATCGAACAGGCTTCTACCTCTCAAAAGTTCGCTCTCGAGGAGCCCTACATCCAGTCATACCATCTCTCCCGCGATAACATCGTCCTTCCGGACACCGATAAGCCTCTCGAACCCGGCCAGTACATCGTACTGGGAGACAATCGCAGGGAAAGTTCCGATTCGAGGGTTTGGGGCCTGCTCGACTCTAAATTCATCATCGGAAGGCCGATCATACGCTTGACGCCATTAACAGCCATAACCATACTGCCTGGGACTTACCATGAAACAAGCGCAACACAATAAGAAGCCGATTCCCCAAAATCGTGCAAAGCCGATTCCCCAAAATCGTGCAAAGCCGATTCCCCAAAATCGTGCAAAGCCGGAGATAAAAAAACCGGAAAAGCTTCATATCTACCGCACCGAAAAAAAGCGCCCGATCCCGACCAAATTTTTCGCGATCGAGCACCTGGATAAGATCGGCGAGACGGCCGTCTATTACGGCTTTACTCCGATCAAAAGCCCGGTCATCGAAAAAGCCGATCTTGAGGCCGCCAAAGGCATCGTCGAGGGCGATTTTGTGGATGACGAGACGGACAGGCACGGCAAACTTCCCTTGCGCGTCGAAGAAAAGATCGCTCTCATCCGGAAATACGAGAATGAGGACTGGAACTCGAAACCCCAGCCGGTCATGCTCTACCTGAAAGATCCCTGCCGTGGAGCCGTGAAAAAGACCGGCTGTCATCGATATGCCGACTTGGAGATCCTCGGATTTTCCGGTCCCATCGCCGAAGCCACGCTCATACAAGCCGGCCGGGCCATGCTGGCCGAAGAAGGCTACAAGGACACCCGGATCGAGATAAACAGCGTCGGCGACCACGATTCCATAGCGCACTGGAACCGCGAGCTCGCCATTTTCTACAGGAAGAACATAAACGAGATGACGCCGGAGTGCCGTCAGCTTTTCAAGTAAGACCCGTTCCTTCTGCTCACATCGCATGACGAAGCGGCGAAGAAGATCAACCAGCATGCGCCGCGCTCCATGGATTTCCTCTCGGAAGAGAGCCGCCGATATCTCGAGGAAGTCCTCGAATATCTCGAGACGCTCCAAGTGCCCTATACCATCAACAATTCCCTGATCGGTAACCGCTCTTACTGCACTGAAACGATCTTCGTCATCGTCAATGCGGCCGAGAATCTTGGAAAATCCGTCCATCGCGTCCTGGGAGTCGGGGTCCGCTACAACGGTTTGGCCAAGCGCCTCGGCATGAAAAAGGACATTCATGGCGTCGGTCTTTCCCTGACCATCAAAGGCAACGGCCACGGGCTTCGCGACGCCGTTCACAAGATAAAACGGCCGATCGCTTCGTTCGTCCAGCTCGGCATCGAATCGAAACTGCTTTCGCTCGGCGTCGTAGAAACCTTGCGCCAGGCCCGTATCCCCCTCTATCTGTCCTTGGCCAAGGACCGCCTGGGCGCGCAGGTCTCAAGCGTCGAAAAATACCACACGCCTTACGTCATCGTCATCGGCAAGAAAGAAGCCATGGACAAGACCGCCATCGTCCGTCACATCGAAACATATTCCCAGGACACGGTTCCCATCGAAAAGCTTCCGGACTACATGAAGAAGTGCGAGAGGGATTTTTGGAAGAAGTGATTGCGCCAATACAGCATTCGTGCTACTATTTTCCGCATGATAAACATCGAAGTATCCAGGAATCCCGGCGAGAACGCCCTTGGTGTCATCCGCCGGTTCAGCCGCAAAGTCCAATCTTCCGGCGTGATCCCGCGCGTCCGTAGCCTCCGTTTCGCCACCCGCACCCAATCCCCTTATAAGGTCAAGACGAAAACCCTGAAGGCCTTGAAGCGCCGCAAGGATATGGCCGAACTCGTTAAGCTGGGCAAGGCCCCGGCAGTCGAAGTTCGAGGCAGGAGATAATGGCTCGTATCTCTATTTCCAATGAAACTCGCGCGTCTATTCCCCGCGCGATTTTTCGCGCCATCGCGAGCGCGGCCCTGCCGAAGGCCTATAAGCTGAATCTCATATTCGTAAACCCATATAAGATCGCCAAACTGAACAAGATATACAGGAATAAATCCAAACCGACCGACATCTTGAGCTTCCCTTTGAGCAAGAACGAAGGCGAGATATATATCTGCCCTTCCGAAGCTCGCGAGGAGTCGAAGAAATCCAATCGTTCTTATGCCGACTTCCTCGCCTTCCTGTTTATCCACGGCTGCGTCCATTTGAAAGGACACGACCATGGGGGTACAATGGAGCGTATCGAAGCGAAACTTCGCCGAAAATTCAGGGTTTAAATCAAGCCTTAAAAAATCAAGATAGAAATGGCACGCAATATAATCACAGGGATAGACATTGGGACCAACTTCGTAAAGGCGGTCATAGTCGACACGCGCGAGCGCAATGAGAAGGGCCTGCCGAAAGCCATCGGAGCCGGCATGGCCGAATCGCGCGGTCTGCGCCATGGCTATGTCACCAACGTCCGCGACGTCGCCGAAAGCGTAAGGAAGGCCACCGCCGCCGCCGAAGAAAAAGCCGGGGTCAAAGTTAAAAAAGCCTTCGTCGCCGTGGGCGGCATCGGGCTCTCCAGCACCGTCGTTTCGAGCTCCATCGTCACGTCGCGGGCCGATGCGGAGATAACCGCGCTCGACATCGAAAAATTAAAAGAGCAATCGGAAAAGGACCTTCCCCACTTCGCCAAAGCCAACCGTCGCGTCATCTATGATATCCCTCTTGAATACAAGATAGACGGCGAATCGTCGCTCGGCAGTCCGTTCGGGCTCACCGGAAATAAGATCGAGAAAAAGACCCTTTTCATAACCTGTCTGGAGCATCATGTGGCCGATCTCATAGCCGCCGTCAATGAAGCCGGCATAGAGGTCGAGGACATCATGGCCGCGCCAATCGCCGCCGGCTTCGTGACTTTGAACAAAACGCAGAAGATAGCGGGTTGCGTATTGGCCAATATCGGAGCCGAGACAGTCTCAATCGCCGTATTCGAAAATAATATCCCGAGCTCCCTGGAGGTTTTCCCGATCGGTTCGACGGATATAACCAACGATATCGCCCTCAGATCGGAAGAGCGTCGTGTAGGGAAAGAGTGTAGATCTCGGTGGT
>CAYITC010000020.1:0-7044 GCA_964366245.1 uncultured Candidatus Saccharibacteria bacterium | reverse complement strand
GAATGGCCCGGCCGACATATTCCGAACCGGAAAATGATTCGCAATTGAATACTTCGTCCGTCCGGTGCCTCGATTCGAATTTGGATCGCAGATTCTTATAGAGGATCTCATACATGAATGATGATTTTCCGGAGCCTGATACGCCGGTTATCGCATTCAACGAACACAAGGGCACATCCACATTGAGGTCTTTCAGGTTGAAGATCCTGCCGCCGCGGATCATGATCTTGCCTTTCGGTTCGCGCCGGCGGAGCGGCAGGTCTATCTTCGTCTCGCCACGCAAATATGAGAGCGTCAAGGATCCCGAAGGATTTTTCTTGGCTGTCAGGAGCTCATCGAGCCAGCCGGATACCACGATTTTGCCGCCATGGACTCCCGCTCCATGGCCGATATCGATGATGTAGTCCGAAGAGAACATCGTATCCTCGTCGTGTTCGACCACCAGTATGGTGTTTCCGAGATCTCGCAGATGCAAGAGGGTCTTGATCAGGCGGTCGTTATCCCGCTGGTGCAAGCCTATCGTCGGCTCGTCGAGCACATACAAGGCTCCGACAAGCCCGGACCCCAACTGCGATGCCAAACGAATGCGCTGGGCTTCCCCGCCGGAGAGCGTGCTCGCGCGTCTGTCAAGCGTCAGGTATTCGATGCCGACATCGATCATGAATGAAAGGCGGGCGCCGATCTCCTTCAGTACCACCTTGGCTATCTCTTTTTCAGCCGGAGTAAGCTTAATGTCCTTGAAATACGGCATGGCCCGTTCTATGGAAAGATTCGTCGCATCGACGATATTCTTGCCGTCGATTTTGACGTGCAGGGCTTCCGGGCGCAGACGGACGCCTTTGCATGTCAGACAAGGGCTGTCTGACCATATGCTTTCCGTACCCAAGCCATTGCAATCTGGGCACGCGCCATACGGGGAATTAAAAGAGAACAAGCGAGGCTCGATCTCCGGATATGAAAAACCGTCATATGGGCACATGAACTTTACTGACACGAGCTTTGTCTCGCCCGGATATTCCAGTTTAATGAGCCCGTCCGCTTCGTGTACGGCCTTTTCCAAGGCTTCCGAAAGTCGTTCTCGCGCGTTCTCAAATTGCTTACCTTCCTGGAACTCGCTTATGAAGATCTCGTCAACCAGCACGTCAATATCGTGTTTCTTGTTTTTGACGAGAATGATCTGATCGCGGAGCTTTTTCACGTTGCCGTCGATCATGACCCGATCATAGCCCTTGCCCAAGAGGTCATATAGTAACTGGTAATATTCGCCTTTTCTGCCCACGACGACCGGAGCATATATTTTGATCTTGGCGTCCCTCTCATTCACTCCGAAGACCTTTTTAGCCCGGCCGGTCCTCTCCGTTACCGTTTTTAATATCGTCTCCAGAATCTCCTCTTTGGATATGCGGTGGATCTCGCGGCCGCACATGAGACAATGCGGCTTGCCTACGCGGGCGAACAGGATGCGCATATAATCGTATATTTCCGTGATAGTCGCGATTGTCGAGCGCGGATTGTTGGAGCGGGATTTCTGATCTATGGAGATGGCCGGGGACAATCCAGATATTTCATCCACATCGGGCTTTTGCAGTTTGTGCAAGAATTGCCGGGCATAGGCCGAAAGCGATTCCACATAACGCCGTTGGCCCTCGGCAAAAATAGTATCGAAAGCTAACGAGGATTTGCCCGAACCGGAAACCCCCGTAACTGCGATCATCTTATTTCTGGGCATCTCCACCGTGATGTTCTTCAGATTATGCATCCGCGCGCCCTTGACGATGATCTTGTCGCTGGATTTTCCGGGCATAGTGCGTCGGATGCTAGCATATTTTCCGAGCTAAATCAAGATTAGTCGCTCAAACCTCTCGCTTCCCGAACTATCTGTTCGAGAGAAACGGCCGCTTTTACCAGAAATTTCTGGGCTCCGAGAGCCTTGGCCCGTTCGATATCGCTATTTTTACTCAAATTAGACAGTATCATGACCGGGATCCGGCTTAGAGCCGGGTCTTTTTTGATCTCCCGTAAGATATCGAAGCCGCTCATGTTCGGCAGGACCAGATCCAGGACGATAAGATCGGGGATGATGGATTTCAATATTTCCAAGGCCTCTTCCCCGTCCTTGGCATGGAAGAGGTCGAAGCCGGAGGAGACTAATTTCTTCGATAATATGGTGCCGATGAGCCGATCATCCTCGACCCACAGAAGCTTCTTTTTTTCGCCGCTTTGGTCGACAGAGAGCGATGAGCCTTCAGGTGCCGTATTGCCGAATTGTCTGTTCACCTTCTCCACTATTTCGTTGGGCTTCACGTGAAGAGACATGAAAATCTCGGCGATGCTTCCCTCGGGAATACGATTCATATTTATCGACACGGTCTCGTTCGACAGGAGGAATACCGGGATTTTGGAGAGCATCGGCTCGGCCTGCTTCTTTTCCAGGATCTCATAGCCGTCGACTCCGTCGAGAGCCGCGTCGAGCATTATTAGATGCGGCAGGGTATCATATATCTTTTTCAATCCTTCCTGGCCGTTCTTTACCAGAGTCGCGTCATAGCCATCCTTGAGCAAGGCATCCCTGATTTTTTCGCCAAAAATCTGATCGCTTTCAATGATAAGCACCCTCTCATTTTTCGCATAGAGAGATGAAGACATAGGCTCATTCTATCACATCATTTCTTACCCTTGGCTGGAGGAGGAATCCCCAGTTTGTCTTCCAAAGAAAAGAGCTCGTCGCGTATAAGTGCGGCAGTCTCAAAGTCTAGATTTTTTACCGCAACTGCCATTTGTTGCTCTTTTTGTTTGATGAGCTTCGTTGGATCATTCCTGGCCATATCCTCGTCGATCCTGACCAGTTCGGCCACGGCGGCATCATGCTCGGTGCGCAAGTGGTCCGTAATGTCGTGGATGTTCTTCTTGATGGTCCGCGGGGTGATGCCGTATTTCTCATTGTGCGCGGTTTGTACCGCGCGGCGCCTGTCAGTCTCGCCGATGGCTTTTTTCATCGAGCCGGTAAACACGTCGGCATAGAGGATCACGCGGCCGGCGACGTTTCGCGCGGCGCGCCCGATCGTTTGTATCAGCGAAGTTTCGGACCTCAAAAATCCTTCCTTATCCGCGTCGAGGATCCCTATGAGCGAAACCTCCGGCAAATCCAGTCCCTCGCGTAGCAGATTGACGCCTACGAGGCAGTCAAACTTGCCCCTGCGAAATTCAGTCAGTATCGTTATCCGATCAATGGTTTTAATATCACTGTGAAGGTAATTCGTCTTGATGCCCTTCTCCTTGAGGAATTCAGACAGGTCTTCGGCCATCTTCTTTGTTAGGGTCGTGGCCAGAACGCGCCCCCCATTTTTGATGGTTTTCATTGCCTCGGCGATGAAATCGAATATCTGGCTCTTGAATTTAGCCCTTTCGGTCACAGGTCGGACATCTATGATCGGATCGACCAAGCCTGTCGGTCTGATCACCTGTTCGACGATCTGCTTGCTGACTTTCCTCTCGTAGTCGCTTGGCGTAGCTGAAGTGAAAATGATCGGTCCAACGCGCTCGATGAACTCGTCGAACTTTAACGGCCGGTTATCCTTGGCTGAAGGCAGGCGGAATCCGTGTTCAACAAGGGTCTCTTTTCTGGAAGCGTCGCCGGCATACATGCCGTGGAGTTGCGGCACGGTAACATGAGATTCGTCTATGACGACCAAGAAATCGGCTGTCGTCTTTCCGGTCTTGGAGTCTTTTTTGTGCGGAAAATATGACAACAGCGAATCCGGCGGCTCGCCGGACATCTTGCCGGAAAAATGCCTAGAATAGTTCTCTATGCCGTTCGTATAGCCGATTTCGCGGATCATGGATAGGTCGTACCTGACGCGGCGCTTCAAGCGTTCAGCCTCAAGCGTCTTCCCCTCTTTTTCCAGGGTCTTGAGCCTTTCCTCGAGTTCCGCTCGAATCGTTCCCAAGGCTTTCACCGTCTGCTCGTCATTCGAGATGAAGTGCTTGGCCGGAAAGATAAAAACGGTTTTGCGCGTCCCTCGGATCGTCCTTGTGATCGGGTCGATCTCCACGATATTCCCGGCTTTGATGCCGGCGTACTCGATCCGATAGACAGTCTTTTCGTTCACGGGCATGACTTCCAGATTATTGCCGATCGCTCTGAATTGACCCGGATTCAGATCAGCCGAAGTCCTGTCAAAGTGGATGTCTATGAGTTTGCGGATGAGCTCCGTGCGTGACGATTCGGTTCCCGCGGAAATCTTGACGTTCACTTTCTCGTATTCCTCCGGACTGCCTAAGCCGTATATGCACGATACGGAAGCGACGATGATCACATCCTTGCGAGTGAGCAAGGCCTGCGTCGAAGCGTGTCTCAAGCGCTCGATCTCGGCGTTGATCATGGCTTCTTTTTCTATGTATGTGTCGGATGCCGGAATATACGCTTCAGGCTGGTAATAGTCATAATATGAAACAAAATAATGAACGGCGTTATCAGGAAAGAACTCGCGGTATTCTTGGGCGAGTTGCGCGGCCAGGGTTTTGTTATGGGCGATGACGAGAGTCGGTTTGTTATAAGCCGCGATGACATTTGCGGCCGTAAAGGTCTTTCCTGAACCGGTAACGCCTAATAAAGTTTGCCTGTCAAAACCTCTTTTAAGACCGTCGTTTAAGGCCTCGATGGCTTTCGGCTGGTCTCCGGCTGGTTTAAAAGTCGTAGATATTCTGAATAATCGCATAAATGCAACTATGAATATACCACGAATATACCACCTATTTCTTACGGATCATTACTCGATTTATAGCCTCGGTGATATGACTCACTCCCATTCCGTAAAATTCTATGAGCTCGCTCGGTTTGCCCGATTGGCCGTATAGGTCGCGCACTCCTATGAATTCGATCGGCACGGGAAAATGCGCGGCCAAGCATTCCGCCACAGCCGAGCCCATTCCGCCGGCAATCTGATGTTCCTCGACAGTTACGACGCAACCGGCTCTGCGCGCCAGATCGATCACGGCCTGGCCGTCTAACGGTTTTATCGTTGCCAGGTTCATGACAGCTACCGATTTACCGTTGATTTCGAAAGCCTTCGCGGCTTTCAACGCGTTATGAAGCAATGCGCCCGTGGCGATGATGGCGGCATCCAAAGATCCCGTAGCGTTCTTTTTATTTTTCGGCTCAAAATAGATCCGGGCCTTGCCGATCTCAAAAGGAGTTTCCTCCGTCGTCATTATCGCGGTCCCTTCGCGCGTTAAGCGGATATATGTAGGACTATCGGTTTTCACCGCCGCCATTGTCGCTTTTCTGGCCTCGATCGCGTCGCACGGAGAGATGACGACCATCCGCGGCAAGACTCTCGTGATGGCGATATCCTCTATGGCCTGATGCGAACCGCCGTCCGGACCGACGGATACGCCCGCATGCGAGCCGGCGATCTTCACTGGCCTGTTATTGTAACAGATCGTCGTACGGATCTGCTCCCAATTGCGGCCCGGCGAAAACGTGGCGTAGGACGATATGAATGGGATCTTGCCCATGGCGGCCATGCCTGACGCTACTGTTGCCAGGTTCTGTTCAGCTACGCCTATCTCCACGAATCTGTCCGGGAATTTCTGTTTAAAGGCGAGCATATGAGTCGATTCGGTGAGATCAGCGCACAAACCAACCACGCGCTTATCTATTTCGGCGGCCTTTAAGAGCCCTTCGCCGAAGCCCTTGCGTATAGGCTCCAGCTCGACATCCGTATCGAATATTTTCGGATTAAGTTTCAATTCAGGATTCAGCATGTTAATCGTGATGAGGCGATTCGATCGTTCCTCTCAATGTTCTCATATCATTCAGAGCCTGCCGTGCCGTTTCGATCTCTTCCGGCGTAGTCGGCGGCTTGCCGTGCCATTGATATTGGCGCTCGAATTCCGGTATTCCCTTTGATGGCGTCGTGTAGGCGATTATTACGGATGGTTTATCAAAAACGGAATGAGCTTCGCCGATCGCGCGGTCGATATCCCTGAAATTATGGCCGTCTATCTCCTGCACGTGCCAATTCCAGGCTCGCCACTTATCCGCCAAGGGATTGAGCGGCATGATGTCTTCAGTGAATCCATCGATCTGAATGTTATTGCGGTCGATTATTGCCGTGAGATTTTGCAACCTCTCTTTTCCACCCAGCATCGCTCCTTCCCAGGAATTTCCGGCATCAAGCTCGCCGTCACTCATGAGGCAGTAGAACTGGCGGCCCGAACTCCTGCCGTTATCGATTCTGTCAGCCAACGCCATGCCGACCGTTTGGGATAGCCCTGATCCAAGAGGGCCGGAAGAATTTTCCAGCATCGGCAAATAATCGCGATGAGGATGCCCCTGTAAACGGCTTCCGAGTTTCCTCAAAGTTTTTAATTCCTCGACTGGAAAATATCCGGCATGCGCCATCGTGGCATAGAGGACCGGACAGATATGGCCGTTCGACAGCACCAACCGGTCGCGATATGGCCAGTCCGGTTTTTTGGGGTCGTGCTTGAGCGCGTGGAAATACAGATATGTAAAGATGTCGGCCATGTCGAGAGGGCCGGCCGTATGTCCGGATTTAGCTTCAATGAGAGATTCGATGATCGAACGCCGTATGTCCAGGGCTTTTTCCTCAAGAAATTTTACTTTTTCATCGGTTAGAGCCATTTGTCCGCAAGTATATCACGAAGCCGTCATGAGAGACGCTTGAACTTCTCCACGGCGTCTATGGGGTTTTCGGCGTTAAAAATAGCGGAACCTACTACTAGCCGGTCCGCGCCGGCATTTATAAGCTGGCGGGAATTATCCAAAGAAACGCCGCCATCGACGGCTATGGGCAAACCCGGATATTTGAGCCTGACTTCCCTGACGCGGCCGATCACCTTCTCGTCAAAAGGTTGATGTTGAAAGCCGATCCGGTCAATCCCCATTAGCTGTACGAAATTGATCAGTTCGCGATAGGGTGTGATCGCTTCTATCGGCGTTTCTTCGTTTAGCGCCAAACCGATTTCCACGCGTTCGGCCAAATTCGCCAGAGCCTTGTTCAGATCGCCTTTCGATTC
>CAYITC010000019.1:0-7262 GCA_964366245.1 uncultured Candidatus Saccharibacteria bacterium | reverse complement strand
AACTAACAGAGTTGACACGGATATAACCGTTGTATATACTTCGGTTATGAAAACAGTCATCAATATAAAAGCCGACAAGGTGATAAAAGACCAAGCGGTAGAAACCGCCAGGGAAATGGGGCTTCCTTTGAGCACCGTCATAAACGCCTTCCTTAAGAGCTTCATCGCCGATAAGACCATAACTTTTACGGCACCCTATAAACCGTCAAAGGCCCTCGAGAAGATCCTGCGTAAGGCAGACAAGGATATAAAAGCAGGCAGGAATCTGTCTCCTGTCTTTACAAATGTTGCAGATCTGATGGCCGACCTTCAAGCCTAACTATTTCCACCAGCATTATGCATATCAGCGGTTTTATACGCCATACGCATTTTAAAAAGCAATTCCGTAAATTATCCAAGGGCATACAGAAAGCTTTTGAGGAACGCGTATACATATTTCTTAAACAGCCATCCAATATAGTTTTGAATAACCATCCGTTGCAGGGCGACCGGCGCGATTGCTGGAGCATCAATATCACTGGGGATATCAGAGCTATATATAAACTCCAAGGTACTATCGCAATCTTCATCGATATCGGCACGCACAGCCAGCTATATGGAGAATAAATAGTCTATTCTTTGGCGTTCCTCTTACCTCTTAAGCGTAAACTCCGCTGAATCGAGGCCGGTTGCCTTCAAAATCATTTCGGCTTCTTCGGGACCGGCAACGGAAACTTCCGTCTTATCAAGGGCCGTCGAAATCAAAGTAAACTTGACCTCGTCATCCTCGTCGCCGCCAAGTTCGACCCTCACAGCAAGCCCGTGCTCGGTCCAGAATGACAATCCTTGGTCGAAGATGAAATTCCCGAGCGAATAGAATATCGCCTTATTCTTATATATTTCGACGGGCTCTACAACGTGAGGGTGAGCCCCGATGACTAGATCCGCCCCCGCATCTATGAATCCATGGGCAAGCGCGACTTGCCGCGGCGACTGTTTTTGCTTATATTCTTCCCCCCAATGCGCGAATAGGACGACAAAGTCGCACTCCGGCCTTATCTTTTCTATCTCCGAGACAGCCGGCTTCGGGTCGAAGGTGTACAGATCATGATATCCGACCAAACAGATCTTTTTCCCATGGCTCGTAAAATTAGCGGATAAGCCGGAATCGTTATTCGCCGAACCGAAATAGAGCAGTCCATTCTCATCTAAGAATTTTTTGGTCTCCTCAAAACCCTCATTATAAAAATCGAGAGAATGATTATTGGCCAAACTAAACGCCGTGAAACCCTCTGCTTTGAGCGCGCCCGCGAACGCCGGGTTGAACGTGAAGCGCAAGACGGAGCCGCCGCTTTTAGCTACCGGAGTCTCGGTGGTTATCGTCCCTTCCAAGTTGCCGATCACCGCGTCATTTCCACGCAAGATATCTCCCATGCCTCGGAGCAAAGAATCCGCGCCGTACTTCTCGGCATGCCTGGCGACGCCCCGATCGAACATCATGTCTCCGACGAAAAGCAGGCTTATCGCGCCGCTCGCGTCATCCGTGTTTTGGATCGCCTCCGGAACCGGAACGGCCGTGGACGCGAGATCGATACGAGCGGTCTTGGTACCGGATATCAAGACAAAAATGATCAGACCGCCGAAGGCCGAGACACTGACGACTATATTCCAACCTCTACGCAACAAGGTATTTTTTGTTTGTGATGTTTTTAGTTTAGTTTTGTTGGGCACTCTGTATTATTGTCGCGCTTTTTTGTAGGTTTTTTTCATATTCGCATTATATTCAAAAAACACGAACTGGCAACTTGACAGAGGACTGTATTAAAAGTAAAAAGTAACCATCCCTAACAGCCCTCTCCTGCCTCGCATACGTGAAGGACAAAACTCAAAAAGTATTGTCTAGTCGACTGGGCGGCACAAGGCTCGTTTGGAACGACAAAATATTGTGCGACGTGAAATGACCCTTCGCGTTTTTGGGGAGAAGGATGTTCCGTTATCTCGTCAAAACGTGTTTCGCCACCTTCGCGCGGCCGAGCACCAAAAAAGGCGTGGCCAACTTTACCGAGAATAGAAATCGTTCTTTAAATCTCTTATTTCTTGCTTTAGTTCGTCGATCTGTTTTTGTAGATAATATCGCTTTGCCCGGTCGCTTTATAGTTGAAAGTAACAGGTTTGAGCTTGAGGATAAAATCGAGACCGAGAGGACTTTCTTTGATGTTCTTCTTTAAGCGCTCATCGGAAAAGACTGACCACCCGACTTGTCCGCCTATGGAAGTTACGGAGGTGTTACCGATCATAACCTTGTTGCTTGCGTTTACAATGGCGCCATTCCCTATAGCCGTGGCGTTCGTGAGTGCGTCAGAAGCAACATTGGCCTCATAACCTATCGCTGTATTGTAATTTCCAGAAATATTCGACGTCAGCGCAGTACGACCGACAACGGTGTTGAAGCTACCAATGGTATTGTATTGGAGGGCAAATAAACCTACGGCGATATTATCAATGCCAGTAGTGTTGGAAAAGAGAGTGCCACCACCATAGGCGGTATTAGAGTGACCTGTGGTGTTATATTTAAGGGAATATACACCATAGGCGGTATTAGAGTGACCCGTGGTGTTATATTTAAGGGCCTCCATACCATTGGCGACATTGTTGTAACCTTCAGTAATGGAATAGAGGGCTTGGTAACCACTGGCAGTGTTTCGGAGACCGGTTGTTGTCAAATTGCCGGCATTACCAAGGAAATAGTTATCGCGCGCGGGTTGTGCGATGATGACGTTCGCGCCGTTGTACATGTAGGCAGAGTCGGCGGCGATGTTGATACTCCCCGCGACATCAAGCTTTTGGCCTGGGGTGGTGGTCCCTATACCTACTTTTCCAAACTGCACGATAAGACCATCAGTCGCTCCGCCGGTGTTCAAAAGCAGACCGCCGACCTTGGACTGGGCTGTGGCGCCCTGGTCAATGGGCGTGGCGACGTTTTCCGTGGGCGGGTTCGGGGGGGCCGGCGTCCAGGCGTAGGCCAAGAATGGACCGAAGATGAGGAACGCCATAAGAAGGATGACGTATTTTTTATTCATGGCGTATCTATATTTATGATAAAATTATTTTTTAATCTGATCCTTTTTCTGGCTTGGAGCCGTGAGCTTCTCGAGAGCGATCCTTTCCTCTTCCGGAGCAAGAATGCTATCGGGGCTCGGGGCGGTGAGGCTTTGGAGCGCGGCCTTAACTTTGTTTGCCGAAGATTCCGCACCTGACGGACCGAGATCATTCTCCGCGGGCGTCTTATTGAAAAACAAAAAGTAGGCCAACGCCACTAATGTTATCATGAGAACGACGACTTCGATCTCAAGCTTTCTATCCTTGACTTTTGGAGATCGGTTTATGAATTCCATGAATCCTATTATACTATGCGGACAAACGGCTTGCAAAAAAACCGCATCATGCTATATTGAAAGCCAATGAAATCTCTCCTTCCCTACGCGCAGATCATACTGTCCGTGCTTCTCGTAGGCGCCATCCTCTTGCAGAGAACGGGCGCGCAGGTAGGCGGAGCTTTCGGCGGCAGCGACAACTGGAGCACGGCTTTCCACACGCGCCGCGGCTTTGAAAAGACCCTGTTCACGACCACGATTATATTGGCGGTGCTCTTCGCCATTTTCGCGCTTTGGAACCTTATCTAAACTGAAATTGTGACCGACAAATCAATAAAAGAACTGCGTATTCCCGGCAGTTCCGCCATACTTGAACACCTTAAAAAATTCTCCGCGACGGAGAAAGTCGTTTTCGGCGTACTCTCCGTGGCATCCATAATCACCTCCATTGCCATGACTGCCCGGGCCAATGCCTATTTCATGACCGAGGTTCCAGCCAATGGCGGTACGCTCCATGAAGGTCTGGTCGGCCTGCCTCATGCGGTCAATCCAATTCTGGCCGTAACCGACGTCGATCGCGACATCGCTTCCCTGGTCTATTCCGGCTTGACTAGATTCAAGGACAATAAAATCGAACCCGACCTGGCCTCGAGCTGGGAGATTTCCCCGGATGGCCTTGTTTACACCTTCACGCTGAAGCCGGGCTTAACGTTCCAGAACGGCACGCCCCTAACAGCTGAGGATGTCATCTTTACGGTGAACAGGGTCAAGGACTACGCGCTTAAAAGCCCGCGGGCCGCGGATTGGTCAGGCGTAACCGCGGAAGCGCTGTCGTCCCCAGGACGATCAGGAGGAGGATCGCCAACGACGATAAAGTTCACCCTGAAACAGCCCTACAGCTCATTTTTGGCCAACACGACCCTCGGCATCATCCCGAAATCGATCTGGGGCAATGTGACTGATGAGCAATTCATCTTCAGCGAATACAATATCCGGCCGATCGGCGCCGGTCCTTACAAGATCCTCGCTATCAAGCGGGACCAGGGCGGCATACCGACCGAATATACCTTGGAGGCTTGGGCCGGCCATCGCGAGAATGCTCCGTACATCGCGAATATTGTCTTTTCATTCTTCCCGGACCTCGACCACGCCCTCTCCGCACTTGTAAGCGGCGCCATAGACAGCCTATCTTCGATTCCGCCGGGCGCGGCCGGCGAACTGGCCTCGAACAAAGGCGAGCCCTACGCGGTCGAGGCTACCCCGCTCACGCGGATCTTCGGAGTTTTCTTCAATCAAAATAAAAACCCCGTCCTGGCCGATGACATGGTTCGTCGCGCGCTCGATATGTCAGTCGACAGAGACGAGATCGTGAAGAGCATCCTCCTCGGCTACGGCGTGCCGGTCAAAAATCCGTTCCCGGCCGGCTTAGATATCGGGATGACGGCTCCGGAAGTCTCGCGGAGCGTTCCGACAGCCCAGTCGTTGCTCATAAAAAACGGCTGGAGGACAGGTCGGGAGGGCATTTTCGAGAAAAAGGCTTCGAAGAAAAGCGCCACGACCACTCTCGCTTTCACTCTATATACGGCCGATACGACCGACCTTAAGCAGGCCGCGGAACTGCTAAGGAATCAATGGAAAAAGCTTGGCGCCGACGTCACGGTCAAGGTCTTCCCCCCGGCCGAGCTATACCAGAACACTATCCGTACCCGCGATTATGACGCGCTCTTATTCGGACAGGCCGTCGGCAAGTCGAACGACTTTTACGCCTTCTGGCATTCCTCGCAGAGGAATGCCCCGGGGCTGAACGTTTCAATGTACGCTAACAGCAAAGCCGATAAGCTTTTGGAAAGATTGAGGATCGCCACTTCGACGGCGGCGCGGATTAGCGGCTATAACCAGTTGAGCCAGACCATCAGTGAAGACGCGCCCGCGGTCTTTCTCTATTCGCCGTCGCTCATATACGCGGTCCCGAAGAAGCTCCAGGGGCTCCGGCTCGGAGTGGCCGCATCTCAAACAGACCGTTTCCAATATATAGACGACTGGTACATGGAAACCGAGCGAGTCTGGAATTTTTTCGATAAAAAAGAGCTTTAAAAACAGTTAAAAAAATCATGAACGAACAAAGCAACAAGAGAAACTTCCACCGCCGGCCGCCGCACATGGCACGAACGAGGATACTGCGCAACGAAAATCCTACGCCTATGACGCCTCCTCACGCTCACGGCGGCCACCGCATCGTCCTGGGGCGAGGCGCCAGGAAGATCGCCGGCCTGGGCCACGTGGCCGGAGCCAGGATGAGCATCATCCGAAAGGAATCGCGCGCGCCGCGCCGCGGCCCCTCGAGGCCGGTTATGCAGAACAAGGGCGAAGACGTCATCCCGCCATTGGCGCCTGACTCTATCCGCTTGATCCCCCTGGGCGGCGTCGAGGAGATCGGCAAGAATATGACCGCCATCGAATTCGGCGGCGACATCGTCGTCGTTGATATCGGCTTCCAATTCAAGGATGAGAACACCCCCGGCATCGACTACATCCTGCCCAATACCAAATATCTGGAAACGCGCCGCGACAAGATACGCGCGGTCCTGGTGACCCACGGCCACTTGGACCACATCGGCGGCATACCGTATATCATGCCTCGGATAGGCAATCCGCCCATGTATACGCGCCTCTTGACTTCCGTCCTCATCCAAAAGCGCCAGGAGGAATTCCCCCATGTGCCGAAGATCGACATGAAGGTCGTAGAGAAGAACGAGACCGTGACCATAGGAAAATTCAAGGTCAAATTCTTCGCCGTGACTCATACGATCCCGGATGCCATGGGTATAATCCTCGAAACCCCATACGGCTCGATCGTCCACACCGGCGACCTCAAGCTCGATCACGTTGAGGGGGTGCCGACCGTGGAAGAAGTCGCCGAATATGAGCGCGTCTTCAAGGATGCCAATATCCTCATGCTCATGGATGATTCTACCAATGTCGAGAATCCGGGCTTCTCCATTCCCGAGAAAAAGGTTCATAAGAACATCGAGGAGATCATCAAGAATGTCCAGGGCCGCCTGATCATCGCCACATTCTCTTCCCTTCTGGAGCGTCTGATGAAGATCATCGAGTTCGCGGAGACTTATGGCAAGAAAGTCGTCGTTGAAGGCCGGAGCATGAAGCAGAACCTGGAAGTCTGCAGGCACTTGGGGCTTTTCAAGACCAAGAAAGACACCATGATCTCGAGCGACGATATCGAGAATTATCCGCCGGAGCGCATCATCATCCTGGCCACGGGCGCCCAGGGCGACGAATACGCCGCGCTCATGCGCATGTCCAACAAGACTCACCAAAAGATAAAGATCACGCCTCGCGACACCATACTCCTGTCGTCTTCGATTATTCCGGGCAATGAACGCCCCGTTCAAAAACTCAAAGACAACTTATCTCGCCAAGGCGCCAAGATCATCCACTACCGTATCGCCGACGTCCATTCTTCCGGCCATGCCAACCGCGACGAAACGGCTTGGATCCACCGCCAGATCCATCCAAAATTCTTCATGCCCCTGCACGGCTATCACTACATGCTCCGCGTGCACGGCGAGATCGCCAAGGAGGCCAACAGCCTCAAGGACGAGGATGTCGTCATCCCGGACAACGGCTCGATAATCGAGATCCAAGAAGGCGGCAAGAAGATCGTCAAGCTCAAGGAGAAGGCGCCGTCAGGCCTTGTTTTGGTGGATGGCTTTTCGGTCGGCGACGTCCAGGATGTGGTTATCCGCGATCGCCAGATGTTGGCCCAAGACGGCATATTCATCATCTTCGGGATTGTGAACGTCCAGACCGGCAAGCTCAAAAAATCCCCGGACATCATCTCCCGCGGCTTCGTCTATCTGCGCGAGTCGCAGGAACTCTTGCACGGCGTCC
>CAYITC010000018.1:2894-7326 GCA_964366245.1 uncultured Candidatus Saccharibacteria bacterium | reverse complement strand
CCATCCATTTCCCAAGTTTGAATATTCGCTTCAATTTGTGATACCGCATCCGTGAGGTCCTTTGACAAGCTCCATGCACCATTTCTGATTTCAGTCGCACCCTGTAATAAAGATGACGACGGTTTTTTGATTTCGACCAGAACAGTGAAATTCATGTCTCCCACAGTTGAGGTCAAATAATCACCCCTCTGGCCGCCTTGACCATCGAGACGTGTGCCGCCATAGTTTGGCTGTTGCTGCTCTTGCCTCAAAATTTGATAATCCAATCCATATCCAAATATCCATTTGTTGTTTTCAAAAAAATCTTGCCACCAGCTCTCGTCGTTTGCATGCCCCCTCAAAGCCGTTTCAAACTCTAACAGTTTTTCACGGCGTCTCAGAATCATATTCAAGTCTTCTTTAGACAACGTCAAATCTGGTATTGCGGAAAGACCCTTTATAATACTTATAAGGCTTGCGGCATCTCTACCTCGAAGTTCCGCAATAATCTGCTCTTCGCTTTTCGAAATCAAAGCAACTTCCCCTGTCGGTGCTGGAGTGATCTGCAATTCTCTAAGGACATTTGATTGAGCTGCTTCTGGCCACTGTCTAATAGTTTCAATAATATTCTTTTCAGTAGCATTAGCTTTGACCAACTCATCCTTTTGCTGCTCCGAAAAATCCCTCGTCCCCTGAACGATTTGTTCTGGAGTTGAAGCGGCGATGACGTCTCGTGTCTCCTGTTCAGAATAGTGTCTGACATTCTGCGTCAAAAAAGCTTGCGTTCGATCCTGACCGCTTTGTCCAATCTTTCTCCAAAATTCTTGGTAGCAGGTTAAATTAATTACAATTTTATCACCATCTTCAAAAGAAGACTGTGTCTGCGTCTGGGTGACAAAAATTTTTCTGTCACGATGGTTTTCCAGATACTGGATTAAGCTTTTATAACCATCGAAGGTCTTCTTGTTATGATGTGTCAGGTCTCGCAAATCGAAATCGAAAAGTAGCTCGTACTCAGTAGAGTTTCTTATATATCTTTTTGTGAAAGTGAATCTAGAAAAATCCATGGAAAAGTATCCACGTTCTACCATTTTTTTGAGGAGGAGTAAATAGTACATACGTCTACCTCCCCATCTCCAGCACCTCGTCGATGCGGATCTGCTTTACGAATTCGGGCACGTGGCTCACAAGGATCATGGCGCCTTCGTATTTATCGAGGGCGGCGGCGATAACTGGCAAATGGCGGAAATTGATGTGGTTGGTGGGTTCGTCGAGGATAAGGAGACCGGGGCGCAGGAGGACGAGGCGCGCGAAGGCGACCAGTCCCTTCTGCCCTTCTGACAGCGAACCGATGCGGGTATGGATGGCATCTTTGCCGATGAGGAAGCTGGCGGCTACGGCACGAACCTCGGTTTCGATGAGGCGGCCTTCGACGGAGCGGACGATCTTCTCTAGGGATTCGTAGACGGTGTCGTTAAAGTCCATCATCGAGAAATCCTGACGATAATAGCCGACGCGGATGCCGGGAGCAATAAATACTGAAGGAGCAGGAAGCGAATGTAGCTTCGAAGGGAAATTCGGAGCGAGCGAAGGCGAGCGAGATTTAGGTGCGGAGCCAGCAGGCTCCGACACCGGTCCCTGCGGAGACACATTCGCTTCCTGCGACCTCATTATCTTCTCCAGAAGCGTGGATTTGCCGATGCCATTCGGGCCTGACAGGAGGAGGTGCATCTTCTTACGGAGCTCTATCTTGCATTTCAAGGTGATCTGCTTATGCGTTTTCGGGTTGATCATGGAGTACTGGTCGATCTTGATGACCGCGCCGATGAGATCGGGCTGGGACGGGATAGCGAAAGGCTTGATGGTGCGGTCTTCCTTCCTAACATCCACGATTTCTTCCTCCAGCTCCTCGGCCTTCTCGCGCATACGCTTGGCCACCAGGCGCATCTGGCCGCCCTTCATGGCGAATATGCCGGCCTGATCCTTCTTGGCTTGGATTTCCTTAGCCAGGCGGGCGTTCTCCATATTCTCCTTCTCGATGCGGGCAGAGATCTCCGAGACCACGTCCTTATAGTTGCCAACGTATTGCTCGACCTTGCGACTGTGCACGTCCAGATACAGAACTCCGTGCGTGAATGCGTTCAGGAATTCCGCGTCGTGCGATATGACCAGGCAAGTCTTCTTATAATCTACGAGAAACTGCGTCAGGTGCTCGATGCCGGCCTTGTCGAGGTTGTTCGTCGGCTCATCGAGGAGAAGGATGTCGGGATTCTGGATGAGGGCTGATGCCAGAAGCAGGCGCGCCTGCTGGCCGGCGGAGAATGTCTTCACGGGGCGATCTTTGAGGTCGGCGGCATCCTTGGCCTTGGATTTGTGCAGGTTCACCACTTCCAGGACTTCGTCTATTCGTGGGTCGAGATCATAGACTTTTTCTTTGAAACAGGCGGCAAAGAAGTCTCGGGCTGTGAGTCCGAGCTGATCGCGCGGCATGACCTGCCTGGCCGTAGCCACCGTGGCGCCTTTCGTAACATGTATCTCCCCTGCTTCCGGCTTATGGTCGCCCAGGACAAGGCCAAATATAGTGGTCTTCCCAGCCCCATTCTGGCCCATTATGGTGACTTTGGTGCCCCGGCGCACAGTAAAGCTCACTTCGTCGAGTATAGGCTTATTGTGGCCGTATTCAAAGGAAACCTCGTCGAAACGGACGATGGTATCGCCACTGAAGGCCTGTTTCCGGTTGTCGCGCATCTTGGCCACGGAGGTTATAGAGTGCCTATTTCTTTTTCTTCTGCCACTTCTCCAGCGTCACCAGCAAAGTCGAACCTATGAAAATAGACGAGTATGTTCCTACGGCGATTCCGATTATCAAAGCCAGAGTGAAATGCTCCGTGGCCGAGCCGCCGAAGATATAGAGAACAACGAGGGCGATCAGGGTGGTCAGGGATGTATTGATGGAGCGCGTAAAAGTCTGACCGACGCTCTTCCCCACCGTTTCCTCAAAGGCTTCGGCATCCGGCTTGTTGCGTAAATTCTCGCGGACCCGGTCGAAGACCACGATCGTGTCATGGACGGAGAAGCCGAGAACTACCAGGAGCGCCGTCACGAACAGCGTATCCACTTCATAGCCGGCGAAATGTCCCAGGACCGAGAATACGCCCGTCGGAATGACGACATCGTGTACAAGAGCAACGATCGCCGTCAGGCCGTATTTCCATGAGGCCACCGGAGCCGAGACCTTCCTGAAGGCGATGGTTATGTAAATGACGATGGCCAGGATGACCAGGACGATAGACCATATGGCCTTGCGCAGGGCTTCGGCGCCCAAAACCGGGCCGATCGAATCAAACGCGTTCAAGGTCCATTTACTGCCGTCAGTCGTGGACAAAGCGGCCAGAACAGAGGCCTTCTCCGTGGCAGAGACCGTCTTCATCCTGACAATATATTCTTCCTTCTCGTCCGAAGACTTGCTCGGGCGGACCGAGACATTCGGGTCAATCTTTCCAATTTCAGCCTGGATAGCGCTCTGTGCAGGTCGGACACCTTCATACGAGACTTCGACTAAGGTGCCGCCGGTGAAGTCGATGCCCGGCAAAAGCCCCCAGACAAAAAGCGAGACGATCGAGGCCAAGACCAGGATGGCGGAGAAGGTGTAGAATATCGCGCGATGTTTGACTATCCACATGTTATTTGCCGTTATCGGCTTTTCTGCCGAAGCCGTTGCTGATAAGGAAGCGCGCGGTCTTCGAATCCCGCCTCGGGGCCACGGCATAGAGCAGGAGCCTGGAAGCGGTGATGGCCGTGAACATTGAAACGATGACGCCGATCAAGAATACCAGGGCAAAACCGGTGATGACCGACGTCGAGCCGAATTTGTAAAGGATGATGGCCGTGATGATCGAGGAGATGTTCGAGTCGCGGATAGAAGGCCAGGCGCGGCTCCAGCCTTCGTGCATGGCATCGGTGATGCCGCGGCCGCGGCGCAATTCCTCTTTCATGCGCTCGAAGATGAGGATGTTGGCATCCACGGCCATGCCGATCGTGATGATGAAACCGGCGATCCCGGCGGCCGTGAGAGTGACCGGCATAAGCTTGAAGATCGCGAGCATGATCACCGTATAGACCGCCAATGCGACAGTGGCGATAAATCCGGGCAATCGGTACCAGACGATGAGAAATAGGGCGATAAGGAAAAAAGAAACTATCCCGGCCAGGATCCCCCCGTTCACGGCCTGCTGGCCCAAAGTCGGGCCGATGGTGTTCTCGGCGATGAGCTTGATCGGGATCGGCAGAGCGCCGAAGTTGATGTTACGCACCAGGGTCTGGGCGGACTGCAAGGTGAACCCGCCGCTTATCTGCGCCGTGCCGTTCGGGATCTCTTCGCGGATGACCGGCGACTCTATGAGCCTGTCATCCAGGAATATGCCTAGATAATCGCCTTTTTGCTCTTTCGTGA
>CAYITC010000018.1:0-2884 GCA_964366245.1 uncultured Candidatus Saccharibacteria bacterium | reverse complement strand
GTGACTTTGGCGAAAAGGGTCCGGCCTTCATCCGTAAATGAAAGTTGGACCAGGGGTTCGTTGGTAGTCTGATCAAAGCCGAGGGACGCCCTGGCGATAGTCGCACCCGTCAAGCCGACATGCTTAAAGAGGCCTATGAAAGCGGGGTCATTCTCCGGCGTGCTGGTGCCGACTTTCGGCGCGCTTTGATATGCGGTCAGGTCCGTGGCCTTGGCCAGACGGAATTCCAGATTCGGCGTCGCCCCGATGGCCGCGGCGGCTTCTTTGGTGTCGGTAACGCCGGGCAATTCCACTATGAGCTTGTAAGCCGATTCGGAAGAAGAAAGGGTAGCATTCTGTTCCGTCTGCACAAGAGATTCTGAAACACCGAAGAGATTGACGCGGCGCTCGACGTCGTCCCGGAGCGCTATCATGGAATCGGCGATATCTTCCGGCTTCAGCTTCGAGACATCGGCCTGATAGACCAGGTGTGAACCGCCGGAGAGATCGAGGCCGAGGCGGAAAGGCCTGGAAGATTCCGGCCCGTTAGTCGAGTAGACGAAATAGCCGATCCCGACAGCGATGACGACGACATAGAAAGCCTTGGCTCGCTGTTTTAACATAATGCCGTATTATAGCGACAAGCGAGGATTTGTAAATGCTCTGGAGCATTTACAGAATCCGAGCGCAGTCGATATACGAGCGAAGCGACTATATGAGTTTTTTGGGATTGTGCAATGCTGACAGTTTAGGCAGGCCGGCGTCTGCGAGAAGCATGTCTATCCCCTTCTTCAAAGTAACCTTCGGCGTCCAATTTAAAAGTTTTTTTGCCAGAGAAATATCAGCCTTAGTGTCATGTGGCTCAACGCGAGGAGCGATATGCACGATCTTGCCATTCTTGCCCGCTATGAGCCGGGCGACCTCCAAAATAGACAAATTTTTGCCCGAGCCGATATTGATGACTTCCCCCTTTCCCACCCTCTTGCTTTCCATTGCCAGGATGTTCGCCCGGGCGACGTCGGTAGCGTACACGCAATCGCGGGTCTGACTGCCGTCGCCCATAACCGTGAGAGGCTGACCATTTTTCTTTTGGGTGAGGAACTTACCGATAGCCATGGCGTAGGGACCGTTCGGATCGAAGTTCGGCCCGAATATGTTGAAATAGCGCAAAGAGACCGTTTCAACCCCATAATGCATCGCGTATTGTCGTGCCAGAAGTTCGCCATAGTACTTATGACAGGCATAGGGGCTTTTCGGATTAGGTGTCATGTTCTCTCGAAGCGGCATGACTTTCTGATCTCCGTAAGCGGAGCTGGAAGCCGAATATACGATCTTTCTTGCCCGGTATTTTCTTGCCGATTCGAATACGTTCAGTAAGCCGTCTATATTCACGCTATGAGATTCCTCCGGATGATCGATGGAAAATTGAACCCTCGGCAGAGCCGCCAGATGAAAAACGCAATATATATTCCCGACTGATTTGAAAACACGCTCGAGTTTGATGACATCTCTTATGTCTACAACATGAAGTTTGGCTTCGTTCGGCACATGAGACTTCGTGCCATTTATCAAACTATCTACGACATGCACTTCATATCCAGACATGACTAAAGCCGGCACCAAAGTAGAACCGAGAAATCCGGCCCCACCGGTAACTATAACCTTCTCCCTTGCTGACATGCGCAGATTATACACGAACTGCCGCGCACATCTATACCCCTTGCCTAGATATCAAAGCGCGCAATGTTTGCAAGGCGATCTTTACATCCAGCATCAATGAGCGATTCTTGACGTAGAAAAGATCGTATGAGAGCTTGTCTCGCGTGTCGCTTATGGCCACGGCGTGATGGGGATGCGCCCGATGGTATATCTGGGCCCAGCCGGAGAGGCCCGGCTTGATGAGATGGCGGGCATTATAATATGGCACCTCTTTTTCATAGATCGCGACGAGGGCCGGCAGTTCCGGTCTCGGACCGATGAGGGACTGGTCGCCTTTCATGACGCTCCACAACTGCGGTAATTCGTCTAGCCTGGTCATGCGGATAAACCTGCCGACCCCGGTTATGGCCTGCTCCGTTTTTTCTTCGGTGCCGTATACGCCTTGATCGTCGGCGGTCATGCTTCTGAACTTGATGATCTTGATCGGCCTGCCGTTCTTGCCAACCCTTTCCTGGACCACGAAAATCGGCCCGCCGTCATCGGCCTTTATGGCCAGACAAATGAATGGATAGAAGATAAGAGAAACGGTCCCGACAATGGAACCGACCACGATATCCATCGCTCTCTTAAATCCGTCGTATATGCGGCTTCGTCCGACGGCCAGAACGGAATTCTCGACTAGCCATCTCTCCCCCACCAATGAAAGCGGGATGCGGTCAAAAATAGCCTCATATAAAGTGCTGACATCCATCACCTGAACGCCGGAAAAGATCAGCGAATAAAGCGAGGACATCGCCGCTTCGACGGCCGGAGAGCGCAGGTCGGCTATGAGTATGGACGCCTTGGCTCGGATCATGGCCTCATTCACTGCCTCGGCCATCCTTTCCGGCACGGGATCCGGAACAAGTTTTTCTTTGAAGACCAGGCCATATTTACCGTCGCTATTTATCTCCGCGTAAAGATCCTCCACATCGGCCCCGGAACCGATGATGATGGCGAGCTGTTTCCTGCCGCTGACGATCACCGGGAACATGATCCCGCGCCATAGATACAGAGCCGCGGTAGATATGACGAAATATATGAAGAGATTGACTTTCGGAGCGATGACGACCGGCGCGAAATAAAAGAAGACTATGCCGAAAACGACATTGATGATCTGTGCTTGGAGAACCAGGCCGCCGATGCTCCTCCTCACAAAAGCCGTCCTCTTATCGTAAAAACCGACAGCCATGCCTACGATGACGAA